>JAYVDU010000144.1:0-1716 GCA_043749245.1 Bacteroidota bacterium
AACCTACCGCACCACGTTGCACTAAGCTTGTCGAAGTGTTACCAAGGTATGAGTTAGTTTATTTAACTCAATTCCACTGAAAATATCGAAGAACCAAAAAATTAAAGTGACTGAAAGAAAACGTCAAGCTCAAGGCGAGCGAAACCTAAAAAAATAGGAGTTTACTAAATTAAATGACTGATTTTTTAGGTGAGCTCAACGCTGAAATTGGCGTTTTCTTGCTGACACTATTTAGCAATCACTAATTTTTTAGTAACAACTGCGTTCGATGTTTTTAATTGCACAAAGTATATTCCATTTTGCAACTGAGAAGTATGTTGATGCAAGGTATTTTCACCCACTTGAAGTATCATTGTTTTTACAAAAACCTCTCTACCACTAATATCAGTAATGCTTAACGAGCCTTCTGTTTTTTCGATGGATGTTACAAATAAAGAAATATCCGTACTTGCGGGGTTTGGATATAAATTAACATTATCTGCATTTAAAAATTTAATTTCTTTTACTGATGCAGGAATGGCTATCGTATTTAACGTTGTATTAGTTATAATAGGTGCATTGTAATCAAAATAAATTGACGCTCTGTTTTTAATTTGAGTACCTAACGCTAAATTCTTTTTTAATTTAATTGAATAGGTAAACATCCCCGAACTCATAATATCTCCATAGCCTGATTTCCAAGCTAAATTGATGTTTTTGAAATTAAATTTAATGACTCCATTTTCACTTACACTCGCTGTGTAATGATGGTCGGAATAACCGGGGCGCAAAGACGCTATATTCAAATCCGAATCTAAAGAATCAATCACTACGATATTCTGCGCAAAATAACTTCCGGTATTTTGAAAATGCACCACGTATGTTAATACAGTATCATTAACTGAAATATTCCCTTGAGCTCCTGTTCCTTTTGGTGTAATCTCTTTAAAGTTAGGATCAAAAGAACCAATCACTGTCGCTTGATGATTATTTACATTATTCCACGGAGTATTATCTGTTAACCATGTGGTAGCAATAGGCGCAGCGTGCGCTACACTATCGTAAAAATTAACAACCGTATTTAATGGAATATTAGTAGGCACATTATAATTAATAAAAGATGCAGAACCACTACCCGCATTAATGCTTGGGAAACCAGCAGTGATACTATACCAATTAGGGTAAGTGCCACTATTTTGTTGCGTTAGAGCCCAAGGTGCGCAATTGTTGTAAGATAGTTGTCCATCATGCGTATAACCAAACTGTATGTTATTTTCAGTAATGGTTCCTTCGTTTTGTATAATTACTAATTGATTATAAGCGTTACCGGGGATTGGCTGATTAATACTGGTTGTAATAATATGTAAATCGTGAATAGGTAAGATGTTATTAGCAAAATTAATAGTCATAGAACAATTAGTGGCTGCTGTAACCGATACCGTTTGATTATTACTTTGACAGGACGCTAAAGGATAAATTTGTTGTACTGATTCGGTAATGGTATAAGTGCCAGAAGGAGCCATAAAACTATATACTCCATTCGCATCAGTGTAAGTATAACCAATACCACTAGCATGTATTTGAATATTTTGAATCCCATTTTCTCCTGCATCTTGTGTGCAATTAGTATTGGCATCTGTATAAACAGTTCCTGTAATGGCGCAGTAACAAGCGTTATTAGCTACATTATAACTTACAAATGCTTGACTATTATTATAATCATTATGGCAACCATTG
>JAYVDU010000145.1:0-5963 GCA_043749245.1 Bacteroidota bacterium
GGTTGGCGTGGTTTAAATATTTAGTTGAAAAAGAAATGCATTTTGTTATCAGATTAAAAGCGAAAATGTACCTGATAGCTGTCGGGTTTGATTTACAAATTTTTACAGAAAAAAAACGTACCTCATTAAAATATTTTAACAAGTAAGTTGAGCAGTTTAGGATTTACGCCGTTCCAACGACACTCGATGGATGCACCTATTCTTTTGCAATAATTAAAAATCCAAAACACGACACTAAATAGCCATACATTTATTTTATATTAGACTTAAAAGACGCAAAAGCCATTACTAATCACTATTTAAAGAGATAGAAGATCGAGAGTGCTTTTAAACACGTAAAAACAAACGGATTTAATATAGAAAATGCAAACTTAAAAGATGATTTAAAAATAGAATTATTAATGGCAATCGTTGTATTTGCTTATTTAGTAGCTGTTAAAGAAGGTCTGTTAAAAATGAGTACCATTAAAATGAAAAAATACAATACAGGAAAAACATATTTATCAATCTCTGTTTTTAGAACTGGTTAAACCATTTTGCAATCCCTTTGTAAAACTATAAATCAGTTTATTAAATATATTGAATCGCTAATTTTATACGACCCTGTAAAACTCAATGAATTCAATGTGTGCAGTGGTTTTGTATAGTTTAGTTTTCCACTTGGTTTCCTCTAAGTTCCCACTAGGTTTGCAATTTGTTAGCAACGAGGATGCAACGTGGGAGTAACGAGATGGCAACGTTGGAGCAACGCGAAAGCAGCGAGAAAAACAACGGGAACATTATGACCCTCATCCAGTCTTTTGTGAAGATGCTGAAAAGCATGATGTGCCTTTTTAAGATCGTAGATATTGCTCTTTGACACATATTATCTGACAATTACACTGACATGACTAGATCCCCCAGAATGATACGATGAATGATGACTACAGGAATGATGGCTCCCTGAATAATAGCCTCCTCCCCGGGTATTCTCGTTAATTGTAAAAAAAAGACCAAGCTTTACCATTAATAAATCCATAGGAGCGTTCATTCTATCAACAACTATTGAATTTGATTCTACATGAGCTGTATTTAAATTAATCATACTATTTTGAGTATTAGTGGTATCGTAAGTTGCTCCTGAGTCTAAGCTCACCGCTTCACTAAACTTCAATAAAAAACCAGCAGAAAGTCCGTAACTTAATTGATCAGAAGAAGATATATTTTGTGAAGATTGTTTTCTTGAGCCATTAATTGCTGTATTGGGTAATATGCTCATATCACTAGAAAGACCCCTCCATCCTATTTGAGCTCCTATATATGTTCTTAAAACATCGTTAATAGGAATCGACACTTGAGTTATGGCATTTAACCCATAAATAGTATTTTTCATGGTTACTTGTCCAAATCCTTCCTTTGGAGATTGCAAAGGAACATTTTTCAGAACACGATTATCTAAACCACTTCCATAAAAATTTCCTCCGAATAAAATATCTGCACTATTTTTTTTACTTGATGAATTAAATGGAATCGGCTTACAGGAAAAACTTAAACCTAACCCTAAAGCCCCATTATTTAATTTAGATACAGGAACTATCCCATACATCTCAAAAGAGTATTGTGCTTGTGATTGTGTGATTTGTAATCCTAATAAGACTAGACAAATCATTTTTCCGAATGATTTCATAATTAAATTATTTAAATAATTATTATATAGAAATTGAAAGAGCTTTCAAATAATCAGGAATCCTAAAACAAAATTATTAAATAATATTATGCAAACTTGTGTTTTAACAAATGTTGTCTTGTGATAAGTTCAGAATTTATGTTAATTATAAGATAAAAAGACATTTATAAAGATGTGTTTTTAACTCATTTTTAAAAGTTTAATGAACATGATCAAATGTGAGTATATTTATTAAATCAGCTTTGTTATAAGCAATATTTATAGTTTAATTACTCACTCAAATAAATGATAGCTCGCCACTATATGTATAATCAACTATAAGCAAGTAACTTAAACAAAATTCAAATAATCAAACTGCTGTCCTAAAATATTATCTGGTGTAATTTTTAGCCAGTTGTTTAATAGTGTCGCATAAATATTTTTAAAATCAATTTGATATTTTAAATCGCCTTCGTCTAAGTTAGCTAAATCAGGTGCGGCATTATAAAAACCTTTTTTTTTCATATTTGAGCCCAGAATAAAAACATTGTTGGCTGTGCCGTGGTCAGTGCCATTACTCGCATTTTGTGTTACTCGCCTGCCAAATTCAGAAAACACAAGTACCATAGTATCATCTAACTTGTTTATACTTTTTAAATTTTCAACAAACGCCGTTACACCTCCAGAAAATTGTTTCAATAAATTTTCTTGTCGACTTAGTTGACCCACGTGTGTATCAAAGCCTCCCATTGATGCATAATATACTCGTGTTTTTAAACCTGATCCAATAAAAGTTGCAATATCTTTTAGTTGCTTGGTGAAATTATTTTTAGGGTATTCAAAATTGTTTTTATAAATTTTACTTGTTTCAAAAATATATTCGGCAGATGAGTATGTTTCGGCCATCGTTTTATATAAGTAGGCAACATTATCATGGTCGTTATTAGAAGCTAAATCTTTTAGCTGTTTAAAAAATGGTTCACGTGTTTGGTTGTATAATTGTTTCGGATTATTTACTGCCATGCCTTTTTTATCATTTCCTTTCAATGCCAATGATAAAGTTTGGTCTAGCTCTAACGCCAGATAGGGATGATTGCATTCATTACAATTCGAATCCAAATAACGCCCTATCCAACCTGTGTTTTTATATTCATTGGCACTTGTTGCTGTTTGCCAAATATCCATCGATCTAAAATGTGACCTATTAGGGTTAGGATAACCCACACTATTAACAATGCACATCAAGCCATCATTGTATAAACCTTGCAATCCATTCATCGCTGGATGAAAACCTAAATCGTCAGTCAATTTCAGTACTTTGTTTTTCTCTATCGAAATAGTTTTCCTACTGTTATAATAAATATCGTTTTCAAATGGAATAACTGTATTTAGTCCATCATTACCACCAGATAGTTGGATAACAACTAGGTTTCTATATTCTTCAGTCAAAAAATACTCTAAGGGCTTTAAAAAATTAGGCATCAATAATCCTGCGGATGCTAAGCTGGTTCGTTTTATAAAATCTCGTCGTTCCATTAGTTTAGCATAATTGATATTCAGGCATAGAAACTATTTTAAGCACTAACTGCTTATTGGTGGCTGCATTACTTAGCAAAATACTTTTCTTTTTATCATCTAATTTTGGTAATAACATGTTTTCAATCAAATCTTCAGGTTTTACATTTGCATAAAATGGTTTTTCATCAGGATTTATTTTAATGGTTTCAGGAAGATTAAAAGACTCTTCAGGCATATCATCTTTTTCGATAATATCAATTTTTCCCCCATTTAAAATAAGTGAGGGCGTTTTCAAGCGCAACAATAAAGTAGAACTATCGATCCAGCCTCTACCCCCTCCCCATCCAGCAACATTAGGCGGGTAAAATAAAATTTGGCCTAAAGCTCTTTGTAATTTAAGTAAAGTTTCATCCTGCGGCACGATGCTAAACGATTTAGAAAAACCCACAATAAATTCTATGGGTGATTTGATATTTGCCCCGACATTTATATTATCATAAAACCAGTCGGCAGTAAATATTTTATTTAAAAGTTTACCTGTATCATAATTGTTTGTGTAAAAATAATTGGCTAATTCAGCCAATTGTTTTTCATCAACAACCTCATTCACAAAAAACTTGTACAACTTTCTACACAAATAAACTGAAGTTTGTTTTTGCTTTAAAATAATATCGATAATATCTTCTCCGTCAAAATTACCAGTTTGGCCCATAAATGTTTTCGTTCCATCATCATGGTCTTTTTCTCTAAATACAAATTCGTAAGTATCTGCCTTAAAGCCCCATCCGGTAAATGCCCGTGCTGATTCCTTAATATCTTGTTCTGTATAATTATCTCTTCCTATTGTAAAAAGTTCCATTAACTCACGTGCAAAATTTTCGTTAGGTTGCAGCTTATGGTTTTGATTATTATTTAAAAACTGGAGCATAGCCGCCGACTTTGAAACGACCATCAATAAATCTTTAAATGGGCCAAAAGCAAACTTACGTTCGATATTGTTTAATTCTTGCAATGAATATGGGTTTTCAATTCGGCAAGCAAAATGCCCGTGCCAAAATAAAGTTGTTTTTTCTAATAAAGGAGTTTGAGAACCAATTAGCTGCTTAATCCAAATTGTATTAAGGTTTTGTATTTTGTTGCGTGCTTGTTTTTTTAAATCTATCTTTTCTTCTTTAGTCAAACCTTTCATGTCCTCGCGTGTAGGTAATTCGCTTAGCTTCACATTATTTAAATAAACCTGCTTACCCTCAAAAGTCAATAATGTATCAACTACTTCGCTCGTTTTGTTTGTAGTGAGTTTCATCGCATCCTCAATACTAATTCCAAAACCGGCTCGCGTAAATAAATGATATATTTTTTTTAATTCCATATTTCTTTTATTACAATATTTCTAAATATTTTAATTTGGTTATTGGATATTACTTTTTTTATTTAAATGTTGTTTTCAAAAAAATAGAGTTTATTTACGAGCTTCATAAATTTAATGAGTTCTAATCCTTTTTTCTAATAACTGATCAAATTTTGTATTTACATTGAATTTGTTCCATTGAATTCGCCTTTATCAAATTGAATATTAAAAGATAGTTTTCCATTCATATAATAGTGAGTTCTATAAACTTGAAGTTTTCCATCTCTAATTTCATAATGAATTTTCATTTTCCCATTTATCCGATACTTTGTATAAATACCATCCTTCATTCGATCAAGAATCATATTTATTCGATTTTGAGAAAAAACAGGTTATACAAAAAAGAGAATGATTATAAAAAGATTAATTTTCATGATAATTTAACTTTTGATATTTTCGAGCTATCAATAGTGTGATTCTAATTACTTGTCACCTTAAAAACTAATAACAAAGATATAATTTTTTTTGGCATTTGCAAGGCGCATTCTACTTGATACACGGCTTTCTTATAAAAACGATGAGTTGTTCTTAACAACCCATTTCTTGTTTGATATTAGTGTTCAAAGGAATTGGCGTTCCTTTAGCTAGTAATTTTGTTTTGAACCACTAAAAAGACAAACACGATAAACACGGCAATTCAAGCACAATGTAATACCTTTTACGAACAAATAAAAACAGTTCAAAATTTAGATTTACCAGACCCGAGAGTGAAAATACATTGCTTATCTTTTATTTTGTTGGGAGTCATGATTGCCTTATCTCGCAATATAGACCGTATTTTGTCTAGTATTAATCGCTCAATGGTTAATACAAACACAGAGTTATGTTCTTATATGAAATTAGAAACTATAAAAGTCGTATCACGAGCACAATTGCCACTTATTAAAAAAAAATGATGTCGATATTTTTAACGTGTTCATTATTTCTTTTTTCGGAATTTCATTGGAGGATAATCAAAAAAAATGGCTTTCTACTGATGGCAAGGAATTGCGAGGAAGTATTTTAAAAGGCAATACACGCGGTGAAGCTATTGTTCAGCTTGTTGGCCATAAAAAACGCTTAGTTTATAAGCAATGGTTTTGTAATGGAAAAAGGAAATTTTAAAAATGTTGTCATGTTTAGTTTCTAATTAAAAATATGTCTTTTTAGCATATTAGCTCACTAAAAAATTATTTTTATTCATATCAGTAAAAAGCACCATGCTTACACATGATGCTTTATAAAAGAATTTAAAGTGGATGATCAAATCACACTTAGCTATTCAATGAGTGTTTTTTCACATCTTCTTTTTGAACTTCAATTCTTACATTTCGTTGCACAACTTAGCCGCTTTACGACAATCAGTTGCACATTTTTTACAATGGTCAGTTGTATATTTATCACACTCATTTG
>JAYVDU010000146.1:0-1703 GCA_043749245.1 Bacteroidota bacterium
AAAATATAACATAAAGCGGTAACTTTAGCGCGCTCCTATAACGTACCTTTGTATCCTATAATTTTAAACACATGTTTCTTCGATTCTTGATTTTATTTATTGTTATTGTACTTATCGAATGGTATTTTTTGCAAGCAGTCAAAACTATTAGTCTGGATTATACTCCCTACAAACGTAAATTAATTCTATACATAACTTACTTCTTAGCTGCCTTTAACCTGATAGTAGGCATTGTAGCGATGTTTTATCCACCCCCTGAGTGGAATAATTTATTCCGTTTTATTTCTTCTTTAGGATTAATATTAATGCTATGTAAGCTTATTGGTTGTACTTTTTTAATAGTAGATGATGTTATTCGCTTATTCAAATGGATTGCGACGTTATTTCAAAAAACACCTCTCGAAACCATTGAAGGCAGCACAAATCATATCAGTCGGATAAAATTTTTGAGTCAAGTTGCAGTGACATTTACCATAGTGCCTGCCATCTCTTTTATTTATGGCATGGTTAGAGGTGCTTATAAATATAGGGTACACACAGCAAAAGTAACTGCGCCAAATTTACCTGCTGCGTTTGATGGTTTAAAAATAGTTCAGATATCCGATATACACAGTGGAAGTTTTTACAGTACCGAGCCCTTAGTAAAAGCATTTACAATGGCTATGGCACAAAAACCCGATATCATCTTTTTTACTGGCGATTTAGTAAATAACGAAACTTCTGAAACCGCTATGCATTTAGAAACTTATAAAATGCTGAAAGCTCCTTACGGCGTATATAGCTGTCTTGGTAATCACGATTACGGCGATTACAAACAATGGGATAGTCCAGAGGCTAAGCATCTTAACTTAGAGGAATTAAAAGCTGTTCACGCTAACTCCGGATGGCGTTTATTAATGAACGAACATGTGGCAATAGAAAAAGATGGACAAAAAATTGCGATTCTTGGCATAGAAAACTGGGGTGGCAATTTACGCTTTCCTCGTTATGGAAAATTAGAAAACGCCCACGCAGGAACAGAATCATATCCATTTAAAATATTATTATCACATGACCCTTCACATTGGGATATGGTTATTAGTCAGGAAGAAAAATACAAAGACATTGATTTAACATTAAGCGGGCATACACATGGAATGCAGTTTGGTATAGAAATACCGGGCATTAAATGGAGTCCTGTACAATATTTGTATAAACACTGGGCGGGATTATACAAACAAGATAACCAGCATTTGTATGTTAATAGAGGCTTAGGCTTTTTAGGTTATCCAGGAAGACTTGGTATATGGCCTGAAATAACAGTGATTGAATTAGCGAAAGGCTAATACAAACTAATCAGAGCCTGCTCATAAACTCAACCATCTTTTTAACCTTCTTTTTGCTTAATCAAAAAGAAGCAATCACGCCGAGGCGTGACAAGCTAAATCGCCAAATCCATTTTTATTAACGTTTTTATTGTTTTTTAATTTGGCTCAAATGAGTGCTTCGCAATTCCTTGCACATACAACGCTTCTGCTCCGCCAGAAAAACTAGGATTTCGCTCCTTTTATTCATGTTTTCATTATTTTATCTTTCGGTATAAATGAGTGCTTCGCAATTCGCCAAAACCTACCGCACCACGTTGCACTAAGCTTGTCGAAGTGTTACCAAGGTATGAGTTAGTTTATTTAACTCAATTCCACTGAAAATATCGAAGAACCAAA
>JAYVDU010000147.1:0-5939 GCA_043749245.1 Bacteroidota bacterium
TTTGATTGGTAAGAAAAACAAATCTCCATAAAAAAAGGGAGATTACTAATCTTTAGTAACTCCCTTTTATTGTAATTTTATTTCGGACGCTAATGGAAAATATTCAAAAAAATCATGCGCTAGAATTAGTTAATAATAACACTATAGCTTATGTTGGAGTTTTTAGAGATGATGTGCCATTTGAAAAACCTTTCACTTACAAAGGTATAACATACTTGCAAACTGATTATGATGTTAAAGTAAAAGGTGGAATCTTTTCGTATTTTATTGATACAAAAACAAACGAATTGAAAAACAAAAATGCTAATCATTTTTCGGACGATGTTGAAAAAAAATTATCTTATGAAATTGGTTTAATTAAAGGTAGGACTGGTTTAAAGTATTATTCCTATGAAAAAACGGTTGTATTAAATGGCTGTGTTTATGTTATAGAAAGCCACTCTTATACATTTGAATTTTCTAATAAAACTAAATATTCAGTTTCTACTTCAGTTGAAAGAGAGTTAATAATTACAAAATATACAGAAGATGGTAAAATGGATTGGATGAAAATAATACCCAAATGTACAATGGATAAGTTAAATAATTTTAACCTAGTAATTAGAAATAATAAATTAAATTTCTTTTACGCCGAAAATCCTAAAAATTTAAAAAAGGGTACGGTTGATAATTACGACCCTGAAAAGTATGCGGAGATTAGCAATTATAATGGTTCAGTATTAGTATGCACTACTATTGATGAAAAAGGAAACTTAAATCGTGCAGAAGTTTTAAAAAATCAAGGCTGGTGCTATGATCCAGACCCAATGAATATATTATTAGACAATAATAATACGTTAATAATCCGTATGATTAATAAAGACTTAGAACGTTACGATAAATTTATATTGAAATAATTAAGAGTTAATTACCGAAAAGGCATTACCTACATAAAGTCCTGCTGTTTCCGTGCGCAAACGGCTATCACCTAAAGCAACAGGGAGATAGTTTAATGAAGTAGCTAACGCAATTTCATCTTTACTAAAATCCCCCTCAGGACCAATTAAAGCAAGCGTTGTTTTGTTTTTGGATATATATTGCTTCAAATGTTGTTTAGTATGTTCTTCGCAGTGAGCAATTAATTTCACATCAGCCGTTGCACTTTTTATAAATGTATTAAAATCAGTAACTGAATTTAATTTTGGTAAATAGGCTTGTTTGCTCTGTTTCACGGCGCTTTCGGCTACCTTACGCGTTCTGTCATCTTTTACAACAGTTCGTTCAGAATTTTTGCAACGTAAAAATGTAATTTCATCCACACCAATTTCAACCGCTTTTTCTACAAACCACTCAATACGCTCAATGTTTTTAGTTGGCGCAATAGCGATGTGTAAATAGTAATTGCGTGTTTTAGCTACCACTTCTTTATTCGTTAAAGCAACGGCACATTGTTTGGCATGAGCAGCTACAATCGTGCCTATAGCCCTAATACCTGCACCATCAATCACTTGTATTGTATCGCCTACTTTGTGACGCAATACCTTCACACAATGCAACGACTCATCTTCATTTAAGATAGCTGCATTATTTTGTATAATTCCGAAAAATGTATTCATTAGTTTTTAAATTCTATACCGATAGCAAAAGGCATTTCGGTGGCAACACGCCCCACTTTCCCCGGATTCCACTCTGGCATTAATTTCACAACACGAAGTGCTTCTTCATCACAACCCATACCAACCATTTTTATAACCTTGATGTCTTTTAATTTACCATCAACACCAACCGTAAAGGCAACACTAACTGTAATCGTGATTCCACTTTTTTTTACTTCCTTAGGAACAACCACATTTGATTTAATAAAATCTAGCATAGCTTGTTGTCCATCCTTATAAGATGGCGCTATGGGTAGTGGATTAGGGTGTTGATGAGCATTTGACTCATTATTTTGAGTTGTATTGATGACGGTTGATGTGGTTACAGCATGCGTATTATTTTTAGTAACCGTTTTTTTCTTAACCTTTTTTTTAGGCTGATGTGTTATTTTTTTAGTTGTATCTGAAGGTGCTGAATGTGTTGCAAATACAGAGCTTACATACATGGATAAGATTGCTATTATTATAAATTTCATCATGATTACTTTTTCAAAATTAGTTCCGTAAATTTACTTATAATAATCATAACTCATCAAACTTGTTAATCCATGAATTATCTGGCCCATAGCTTCCTTTCTTTTAATCAAACAGACTTAATTATTGGGAATTTTATTGCAGATTCTATTCAAGGAAATAAATTTGAGGGGCTGACTGAAGGTATTATCAAGGGGATTCATTTACACCGAAAAATAGATTCATTTACTGATTCTCATCCAATTTACTTAACCAGTAAACATCGATTTAGTAAAGACTTTGGAAAATATAGTGGCGTTTTGATGGATATGATTTATGATCACTACTTAGCTAAAAATTTCTCACTATACTCTACCCTACCCTTGCAAAATTATTGTTCTGATTTATATAAAATATTAGTTGATAACAATCGCTATTTTCCAGAGTCTGCCAAACGCTTTTATGGTTATATGACAGAACATAATGCCTTGTACAATTATTCGTCACTTGAGCGAATGGAGACTGTTTTAACACACTTAAATCATCGCATCAGGCATCGTTATCAGCTTAATGAAGCTATTCCATTAATTGAAAAACACAATACTGAAATTGAAGAAGAATTTTTTGTGTTTTTTGATGATCTTATTGATTTTTGTAAAAAAGAGATTGAATCGTTAAGTTGTTAAACTTTAGGGTAATTATATTGTTGTAATGATTACTTTTGCACGAAATTTATTTAAAGCCAGAAAATGATTACAACTGATTTAGCGATTATAGGAGCAGGTCCTGTGGGTTTGTTTGCCATATTTGAAGCAGGTTTATTAAAAATGCGCTGTCATTTAATAGATTATTTACCCCAAGCCGGTGGTCAGTTATCTGAAATTTATCCCAAAAAACCAATTTATGATATACCTGGTTTTCCAAGTGTTTTAGCCCAAGAATTAGTTGATAATTTAATGAAGCAAGCAGAGCCTTTTAACCCATCATACACTTTTGGCGAACGTATTGAAACCTTAGAAAAAAGAGGCGATAGAGATTTTGTATTAGTTACCAATATGGGAACTGAGGTGCATGCTAAAGTGGTTGTTATTGCTGGTGGTTTAGGTTGTTTTGAACCTCGTAAACCAGAATGTGAAGGATTAACCAATTTTGAAAATGGTAAAGGCATTAATTATATGATCTTAGATCCTGAAAAATACCGTGGCCAACGTATGGTAATTGCAGGTGGTGGAGATAGTGCTTTGGATTGGACCATTTTTTTAAGCGATATATGTTCAGAATTAACATTAGTACATCGTTCAGAATCCTTTAGGGGCGCGCCAGATAGTGTTAACAAAGTGATGAAATTAGCGGAAGAAGGGAAAATCAACTTATTATTAAATACCAATTTAACATCCGTTTCTGGTTCAGATAAATTAGAAAAAGTATCGATGACTAACCCAAAAACGGGTGAAAATATTGCGATTGAAACAGATCATTTAATTCCTTTATTCGGTTTAAGCCCTAAATTAGGGCCGTTGGAAAATTGGAATTTGAATATTGATAAAAATGCCATCGAAGTTAATACCGAAGATTACTCCACTAACATTGAAGGTGTTTATGCAATTGGTGACATCAATACCTATAAAAACAAATTGAAATTGATTTTATGTGGTTTTCATGAAGCGGCTCTAATGACTCATAGTGCCTATAAATACATGAATCCGGGCGTTAAGTATACTATGAAATATACGACCGTGAATGGGGTTAATGAATTTTAATATTCAATAATAAAAAATAAAAAACTTCTCAATGACTTTTAAAAAGCATTAAGAAGTTTTATTTCATTTCTGTATAAAACTAATTTTTTATCGTTTTCTAATTGTTTTAATAATCGTGAAATAACAACACGACTCGTACCTAATTCTTCCGCGATTTGATTGTGAGAAAGCTGTATAGCTGATTTTCCTGATACTTTCGCTTTCTTTTTTAAATACTTCACCAAACGTTCGTCAAGTTTATGGAAAGCAACACTTTCTAATGATTTTAAAAGTTCATTGAAACGTTGTGTAAAGCTATTGAAAACATAACTTTTCCAACTTGGATATTTCACTAACCACTCATCCAACTTTTCATGTGGTATGGTAATCAACTCAACGTTATCTTCTGCTATTGCTTTTACTTCGCTCTTTTTAGCTTCCATACAGCAGGCATAAGCCATGGCGCAACTTTCGTTAGATCCTAAATAGTATAATAATATTTCTCTATCTTCTTCATCCCTTCTCATAACTCTTAAATTTCCTGAAAGAATCAATGGCATAAATTTTATTTTTTTACCATAATCCATTATGACTTCGCCTTCTTTAAAGTTTTTTACGTCGCCGCATTTCAATATATCTTCTATTAAATCCTTCTCTAAAAAGTGGCTTAACTTTTCTTTGATACTTTCCATAAATAACTTTTCTTAAAATTTAAAATCTAATATCAAGTTAAAATTAATCATATTTACTTTATTGTATTCATACGTTTAAGTGTTGCATGCATTATCTTCCTTTGATTTATGGGCAATTAAAAATTAACTAATTTATACACAAAATAAAAAGGCTCGCTATTATTAATAACGAACCTTTTTTGTAAGTATGAATAAAGAATATTAATCCACTTGTAAAAACGGATATTTATAATCTGTTGGTGGTGTAAATACTTCTTTAATAGTACGAGGGGAAACCCAACGCAATAAATTTATTTTAGCGCCTGCTTTATCATTTGTACCACTACCACGTGCGCCACCAAATGGTTGCTGACCAACAACGGCACCTGTACACTTATCATTAATATAAAAATTACCCGCAGAGTTACTTAACGCTTTTGTAGCAACTTCAATCGCATAACGGTCTTGTGCTATAATAGCTCCTGTTAATGCATAAATAGAAGTGGAATCCACTAAAGCTAATGTTTCTTCAAACTTATTGGCATCATATACAAATAACGTTAACACAGGTCCGAATAACTCTTCGCACATGGTTACATACTTAGCGTCTTTTGCAACAATAATAGTTGGCTCTATAAAATAACCTTTGCTTTTATCATAATTTCCGCCAGAAATAATTTCTACATTTGGATCTTTCTTAGCGGCATCAATATATTTAGTAAGTTTATCAAAACTTTTTTCATCAATTACTGCATTAATAAAATTGGTAAAATCCTCTGTTGGTCCCATTTTCATTGACTTTAAATCAGCCAATACCAATTCTTTTACTTCTTCCCAAATATTTGAAGGCACGTAAGCACGAGAACACGCCGAACATTTTTGTCCTTGATATTCAAATGCTCCACGAGATAAAGCTGTTGATAAAACCTTAACATCAGCTGATTTGTGAGCCATGATAAAATCTTTACCACCTGTTTCACCTACTATACGTGGATACGATTTGTACTTATGAATATTATTTCCGATTGTTTGCCAAATATTCTGAAAAACCTCCGTACTGCCTGTAAAATGGATACCTGCAAAGTCTTTATGATTAAATACCACATCTGCAGCATCAGGACCACTTGGGTAAATTAAATTAATAACTCCATCAGGAACACCCGCTTTTTTAAATATTTCCATTAATACATTAGCGCTGTAAACCTGAGTATTACTTGGTTTCCAAACAACTACATTACCCATCATTGCACAACTTGTAGGAAGATTACCTGCAATTGCTGTGAAATTAAAAGGTGTTAAGGCATATATAAACCCTTCTAAAGGGCGCCATTCCAAACGATTCCAAACACCAGGTCCAGAAACTGGTTGATCAGCATAGATCTCGGTCATATACTGAACATTAAATCTTAAAAAATCAATAATCTCGCATGCGCTGTCAATTT
>JAYVDU010000148.1:0-5932 GCA_043749245.1 Bacteroidota bacterium
CATGGCTGAAATCGTAAGAATGCCCAAATTAAGTGATACAATGACGGATGGCGTTGTTGCTAAATGGCACAAAAAAGTTGGAGATAAAGTTAAAAGCGGCGAGTTATTAGCCGATATAGAAACTGATAAGGCAACTATGGAATTTGAATCATTTCAGGATGGTGTTTTATTACATATTGGCGTTCCTGAAAAAGGTACTATTGCGGTGGATGGCCTCATAGCAATACTTGGTAAAGAAGGTGAAGATATTTCTGCTTTATTGAAAGGGACTCCAGAGACTAAAAAGATTGAAGAGACTAAAGAGACAGCTGTTCCTCAAGCAACTAATAACTCATCTCAAGCAACTGCACTTCCTGCTGGTGTTGAAGTTGTTCGTATGCCCAAATTAAGTGATACCATGACCGAAGGTGTTGTTGAAAAATGGCATAAAAAAGTGGGCGATAAAGTAAAGAGTGGAGAGTTATTAGCAGATATTGCTACGGATAAAGCAACAATGGAATTTGAATCATTTCAAGATGGTGTGTTAATACATATTGGTATTGCGGAAGGAAAAAGCGTTCCGGTTGATAGTGTTTTAGCTATTTTAGGAAAAGGTGGGGAAGATATCGCAGCGATTTTGAAAACCATTGAAGGAGCAGGAAAGACTCAAGAGACGAAAGGGACTTTAGAGATTAAAGGGAATGAAGAGATTAAAGGGACAAAAGAGACAGACACAACTGTAACAATTCCTTCAACATCAAACAACTCTAATCAAACAACAACTACATCAAACGATGGAAGAGTAAAAGCAAGTCCTTTAGCAAAAGCAATAGCAAAAGAAAAAGGTATTGATATTTCAAAAGTGAGTGGCTCAGGCGATCATGGCCGTGTAACTAAATCAGATATAGAAAATTATAAACCACAAGCAACATCTAGCAGTAGTAGCTCTAAAACCGGTAGCTCGTTTGTACCAGGAACAGAAGGCTACACAGATGAGCCTACTTCGCAAATGCGAAAAGTAATTGCAAAACGATTATTAGAAAGTACCAACGGAGCACCGCATTTTTATTTAACCATTGAAGTGGACATGGATAACGCCATCGTTTCTCGTAATGCGATTAATGCGATGCCTGATACAAAAGTCTCATTTAACGACTTAGTGATTAAAGCCTGTGCAGTCGCGTTACGCAAACATCCAAAAGTAAATACATCTTGGTTGGGAGATAAAATTCGTTATTACTCACACGTACATATTGGAGTAGCAGTAGCAGTTGAAGAAGGCTTGTTAGTGCCGGTAGTTCGTTTTGCCGATCAAAAATCATTAACTCAAATTAGTGCTGAAGTAAAGGATTTAGGTAAACGCGCTAAAGAAAAAAAATTACAACCCGCCGATTGGGAAGGAAACACATTCACTGTTTCTAATTTAGGAATGTTTGGTATTGATGAATTTACGTCCATTATCAATACGCCTGAGTCTTGTATTCTATCTGTTGGTGCTATTAAACAAGTTCCAGTGGTAAAAAATAATCAAGTAGTGCCAGGCAATGTGATGAAAGTAACATTAGCTTGCGACCATAGAACTGTGGACGGAGCAACAGGAGCCGCATTCTTACAAACATTAAGAACTTACTTAGAAAATCCAGTAACTATATTGGCTTAATTAGTATCAGCAAGAAAACTCCAATTTCTTCGTTATGCTTGCCTTAAAAATGGTCATTTGCGAAAAGCAAACTCCCATTGTTTAAGCCTTCGCAAGCCTCGAACTAGGAGTTTCTTATCTGATACTTTGTTTTATTCCAAGCACTAATTATATTGAGGTTTAAGTTTTTAAACCTCAATATAATTTTTAAAATCTATATCCAAAGGTCCACATAAAATTACTATACAAATCACATTTTGTATTAAAGACATTTGGAGTTCCTGAATAATAGTTTCCACCAATAGATTTAACATATCCTTTACCGAAAGGATCAGATTTACTATAGCTGTCGATTTTAGTACCTAAAGTTAAAAGCATCGTCAGATTAAATCTCTTATTGAAACGTTTGATAAAACCGATACTTACTCCATAGTATTGCCGTCTTATTTCAAAATCATTATTATATATATATGTATTATTATAAGGTATATTATAATACAAAGTAGCAGTTACATTATATGATGTAAATAAATATGAAGGACCAATCAAAAAATTTGTAGAAGATTTCATAATAGGTGCAAATAATAAGCTTACTCCAAATTGATAATTTAATTTATTGAATATTAATTTACCTTGATCTTCATAATGAAACGAGCCTTGAAAATAATTTGTTGCTTTTGGCACATCAAAACCAATTGTTATAGGCGCATTAACAATTAAATGCAACTTTTTCATATCTCTCATATAATTGAATCCAACACAATTATTTAAAAGTACATAGGGATTAAATCCTATATAGTTTTTCTGTTCATATAGCATTTCGTTTAACGAATCCCTCTCTCTAATAAAATCAGATACCAAATTAAAATTACGATTACTGAAAATTTTACGATGCATATCAATAACAATCAATACATCTGAACCACCACAATATTTTATTATTTTTTCATCATTGCCTCTTTTCTTTATATGAACAATCGTATCTCTTTTCTCATTATCATTAATAAGGGAATTAACATCATTGCCTTCATCTATTGATGTTGAGGGAAGTCTTGAATTTATTGTTGTTAAACTATAATAATTAGACGGATGCAATTTAGTTGAGCAAAAGACAATTGCTAAAATGAGTGTGGTTATAGTTTTCATATTATGTTTTTTTATATTAAGCTCCGTAAACTCCAGCAGATGCAATCCTGCCAATTATAATTAAAAGAACAGCCAAGACAATTACAAATGCGATTAGAAAAGAAAAAAAGGCTGCTAGATTCAGCATACCTTTTAATCTTTCAAAATCATAGTTCGGATTTTTTAATTTTGCCCATTTTAATTTCCTTATAGCAATAAAAACTAATACGAATCCCAGCATAGGAATAAGGCAAAATCCTAAAGCTAAAAAAATAAATAGCTTAGCTTTTTTCAAGGATTTTTCTGGACTTATTTTATAATCCTCTTTCACAAAAAGCGGATTATGTGGATTAACTTCACTTAATGGTTTTATTTTCACAATTTTATTTTCTCTATTTAAAACAACCAACACATGTTTTCCACTACATCTTTTAACTAACACGCCATCCCTTCCTCTTCGTTGAAAATGAAATACACTGTCTTTTATGATAATAGAATTTGTAAGTCTATTTATGATTTCTCTATCATCAATAATAGGTAAACCAATAGCCGGCTTTAATAGCTCAATTTCATGATTTAAAGAAGCATAACGTTTTGAAGTATCTACACTAATCGTATTATGTTTTAGTATTTTATTATGTTGTGAAAAAATACCTGTAGTATATTTTCGATTTATAAAACTTGTGCTTGAGCACGAAGACAACAAGAGAATCGAAAGTTGAATGGATAATTTAATGATTGTTTTCATAGTATATTATATAAAGATTTATAGATCAAAATTAGATCACCTATAAACTGAAACGAAACGGAATAGTAGACTTCAGTTTGAGAATGAGGCGAAAAACACGTATAAACATCAAAATCGTCCTCAGTAAATAAATTTATCGCAAATAATTAGAATTTTAACTGTATTATTTGCAATAAATGCAACTATTAGCTATCTTTAATAGTAATAAATACTATAAAATGAACGATAAAAAATCAGCATTTGAAATACAAGCGTTATTTATTACACATTTAAAAAATACAGTTCCTTCAAGTGTTTCATTAGCAGATGACATTGCCGATCTTCTTAAAATAAGCAATGACAGCGCTTACAGGCGATTACGAAATGAAACAGTGTTAAGCTTGGACGAAACATATAAGATATGTAAGCATTATCGTATATCCGCGGATGCTATATTTTCTAAGCAAACAAACGCAGTAACGTGCAACTACATCAAGTTAACTGATTCGGCTGAAAATTTTGAAAGTTATTTATTAAGTCTCGAAAATCAATTGAAGCAAATTTCCAAAGCAGAAAACGCTAAAATTATTTATGCTGCCGAAGAAATTCCTATTTTTCATTCCTTCCATTCGGAGAAACTCTCTGCATTTAAGCTATTTTATTGGCAACGTTCTGTACTGAACATCAAAGAATATCAAACTAAAAAATTTGATTGGGATGTTATTTCCGAAAAATTACTGCGCATTGCTAAAAACATTCATACAATTTATTTAAAAATTCCTAGCACCGAAATTTGGACAGTTGATACGATTCAAACTACCGTAAAACAAATTGAATATTACTTCGAGTCAGGTGCATTTAAAGAAAAAGAAGATGCAATAACAATTTTAAATGAGCTGAAACAATTAGCTCAATCTATTAATAGATATGCAGAAGAAGAAAATAAAAATGAGAAACCAAATTCTTCGATTGCCCAATTTGGCTTATATAACAGTGATTTAGTAATAGGAACCAACTGTATTCATGTAACGATGAATGAACAAATTGTTTCTTATATTTCGTTTAATACCTTAAATTCGTTAACGACAACTAATCAACAATTTTGCGAAGAAATAGAACATTGGATGAAAAACTTAATTAAAAAATCAACCTTGATTAGTGGCGTTGCAGAAAAACAACGCTTTCAGTTTTTTAATAAAACAAATAAGTCTATTGATTTAGCAATTGAACGCATTAAGAATTATTAAAACAAAATGAATAACTCACACTATAATATCATCATTGTTGCAGGCGGAACAGGCACTCGCATGCAATCGAGCATACCCAAACAATTTATCGAAATAAAAGGGAAACCAATTTTAATACATACGATTGAAAAATTTATTGAATTTGATGAATACATTAACGTCATCGTATGCGTGCATAAAGATTATTTAACCGATGCTAATTTTATGTTGGCTGAATATTTTCCTGATAAAAATGTGCAAACTGTTGTTGGTGGCGAAACGCGATTTCACTCGGTAAAAAACGGATTAAATTGTATTACCAATACAAATGACATTGTTGGTATACACGATGCTGCTCGTCCATTTGTAAGTGTAGATACGATTAAGCGTTGCTTTGAAACCGCCTCTATTAAAGGCAATGCCATACCTGTATCGCCTGTTAATGAAAGTTTACGTTTGGTAACTAATGGTATTAACAAAGCGGTGAGTCGTGATGATTATAAAATAGTGCAAACGCCTCAATGCTTTTTAGTATCAAAAATACAAACTGCATTTGAACAACCGTTTACACCTTTTTTTACTGATGATGCAACGGTATTGGAGCGTATGGATGAAGAAATATTTTTAGTAGAAGGGAATCCTGAAAACATAAAAATTACAAATCCAGATGATGTAAAATTTGCAGAATTATACTTATAACGATGACAACTGAAGACATAGCTGATGCGTTAGAGCTCACGGGGAAGTTAATGGAATTGCATAACGAAAATCCATTCAAAGTAAAAGCCATTAACAGTGCGGCTTACAAGCTAGGTAAAACACGACTCGACTTAAACAATCTATCTATTGAGGAACTAACCAAAATAGAAGGCATTAGTAAAAGTTTAGCTGAAAAAATTTATGCGTTCATTACTACCGGCACTACTCCAGAACTAACCGAATTACAAGCAAAAACGCCCACTGGTGTTATTGATATGTTAGGCATTAAAGGTTTAGGCCCAAAAAAAATAAGGCAGCTTTGGGAAGAATTAGACATAGAAAGCGTTACTGATTTATTGTATGCTTGTCACGAAAACAGATTAATAGAATTAAAAGGCTTTGGAGTTAAAACTCAAAATTCAATCATTGCAAATATTGAATTCAAATTAAAAAACACGGGGAAATTTCATTACGCTTATGCCGAAAAAATTGGCAAGCCTATCATAGAACAATTATTAAAACAAACTGATTTAGTAA
>JAYVDU010000149.1:0-41269 GCA_043749245.1 Bacteroidota bacterium
GTGCCTCCGCTTGCACAGCGACACTGGCAGACCTACTACCATCTTTTATACAACATACAATAACCTACAACTATTATTGTTTCACGGCACACCTGAGCGAAGTCGAAGTGTGATAATAGTAATCGAATTGTAACGTAATAATGGAACATGCTTCGACTCCGCTCAGCATGCGCCAACAGGAGTTTGGGTTGCATTGCTATTATTATTTGCTACAATATTACTCAAATCCTTTGATAAATCAGAGGCTTCTAATAAAAAATCATTGGCTTCTATGCTTCGACATTCGTCTTTTATGCGGTTATAGGTAATTCCCTTTTCAAAGAAGGTATTTTGTAGTTCTTGCCTTTGATTATAATCACCGAGTTGCCACATTTCAGTGAGGTTTGAACAGAAGCCTAATGAGAAACTAATATAGTCATCTAGCTTCGACATCTCAATAGTGTTTTCCTGCATTTCTTTTGCAATAACCTCTATTTCCTTCTCAAACTTAGCTTTGTATTTATAATACATTTCTCCTGTGATTTCTTCTAGGATAAATCGCTCTTCTAATCTGTCAAGTTTTTTATTTAAATCCGTCAATTGACGTTTCGTAGCTTCTTGGTTCTCTTCAATAGTGGCATTGTATTCCTGAAAAGTTACTTTTAGTTGTTCTTTGATTAAAGGTAAATATGCTTTATCTACCATGTGATTGGTCAATAATCCCTCAAACTTTTCATTTACAGCAGTAGCATTTCTGTTGCATTTACAACCTTTGGTATTACATTTATAATACAGGACATTCCAACTACTAGCTTCATAACCCCCTCATTGGTTGGTTACAACTATGGCATTTCATAAAACGTTTTAATGAAATATCAGGGTGTTCCATTTTGGTTTGTAAACCCAATTTTTTCTCAGCACATATATTATTGACTTCTAAAAATAATTGTTCTGAAATTAGCTTCTCATGTTTACCTTCAATAACATCTCCTTCTAAAGCTTTATGTGACATTCTGCCACAATAAAAAGGATTAGCTAAAATTTCATTAATTCTATTTAAGTTAAAACTAACTTGATGTGCTTTCAGCCTTTTTTGTATTTCTACATTAGGAAGCCTCTCTTTTGATTTCCATTGAAACATTTTTTTAATTAATAATCCTGTTTCATTGGCTACTATTTTTCTTTCTCCATTAATTTTTACAATATCATACCCAATTGGAGGTCTTGCACACCATTCGCCATGCAATAGATGTTCTTTAATTCCTGCCATACTTTTTTGTCGGCGAAGTTGATTATCAAACTCTCCAAAAATAAACAACATTTTTTGTTGCATTATACCAGAGGGGTTCGTTGTATCTATTGGTTGGGTTACAGAAATAATTTCAGTTCCTAGTTTTCTTAATTGCCCACTTAACCATATAGAGTTTTCATTTCTCGAAAACCGTTCTAAGCTATATACTAATACTTTTGATATTTTATACTTAGTTGTTTTCAGATACTTAATCATTCTCTGAAATTCTTTTCTCTCATCAGTTGCTGCACTCTCATAAGTGCCTCCAAAATATTCTCGGACTAATAAATTATTCTTTTTAGAGTAAGCATTTGTTCCATTTAGTTGAGTTTCTAAACTCATGCCATCCATTTGTTTTGCTCCTGATACTCTTGTATATATAACACACTCGTTAGTTTCTGTTCTTATGTTTTTTGTTCCTTTGCCAAATGACTTAAACAAATTAGGTTCCATATTTTTTTATTTTAGTTCTTAATTTTTATTTATTCTATTGCTCTTAATTATAAAGCAAAGACTATGCAACTTTTTTATATTCTTGACGTTGTTCTGTTTCTTTATCAACATCTACTACTTCTACCTCTACTTTATTTTTAGGTTTATTTTTTTTAAGATATAATTCATAAGCTACTTTACAAAATCTCTTTATTCTATCCATTACTTTTTTAATGGTTTCATCACTTAGTTTTTTGTTACCCAACAATTCTTTTATTCTTTCAATACTTAGTTCTTTTAATTCTCTATCTTGCTGTTTCATCACACTATTTTTTAGTATATGTTCTTTTTTTGTTTGATTAAAAAAGAATTTTCCTTCTAAATTGCTCTGATATAGCTGATTCATAGCTAATATAATCAAAATAATTCAGATAAAAAAATTCTTTTTTAAATTGTTATCTAACTCTATTTTATTGTTAAACAACAAGTAATTTTTAATTTTATTTTTTGATTAATCCTCGTCGCCCTCATTTTCTTCTTCTTCATTTTCTTCGTTTTCAGAAAAATAATCATCTATTAATTCTATCAAATCCATAACGTTTCCTTTTTGATGTTCCGTATAAGTTACGGTGATTTCTAATTCGTCATCGTCTTGATTTACATCAATTAATTCATAGTCTAATTCGTTTGTTTCTAATTGTGTAAAAAACTCTCCTAGTAATGCTTTAGGAATTTCAAAAGTTCTGGTTTTTATTTTTTCTTTCGTTGACATGATTTTTGTTTTTTATGGTGGTTGTTGATTTGATTATTGATTGGTGTTTTTAGTGGTGTGATTTATATATTACTTTACTCTGAAAAATTTATATCACAAAACTTTTTCTTTGTGAAGAAGTAGGATAGTTCATATCGGGTGGCAATCAATTCTATTTTGTTTTCCGTGCTTAATCTAAACTGTATCTTTTCATCTTGGCGATTTTCAATGATGAGTTGTTTTAATTTATCTCTTAATGAAACGATATAAGATTTATAAGGAAATTTATCTGGCAGTCCCTTGTAATAGTTAGAGCTTATGGTTAGCGTAAAGGCATTACAGATTTCTTTTAAATCATCCATATCCGTTAATTTCATTTCCGAAAAAAGCAGTAAGCATTCGACTAAACATTTCAATCTCATTCCAACATCATAACAAGGCACGTTTTTATGAACGTAAATACAGTTATTTAAAATGGAGATATAATCTCTTTGATTACTGAGGTCTGCAATAGCATTTAAATATTTACTGTTTACTACCTGATACTCTTTGATGGGTTCTTTATTGGCTAATTCATTTGTTAAAGGTATTTCTGATTTATAATTTATTTTTTCTGTTTGTAAAGTGTCAATTGACGTTTCGTTACCTTCATTTAAAACATCAATTGACGTTTCTCTATTTTTGTTCAAAGCGTCAATTGACAGTTTAAGATTTACTAAGCTACTTGGTTGATATTGGTTAGGGATTCCGTTTATCGGTTCATTTTCTATAACAGTATTAAACCGTCTTCCCATATAAGCCATTTGCCTGCAAGATGCTGAACAATAAGTAACATCTTTTCTTTTAGCGATAAATAAATCGCCGCAATGTTCACATATCTTTTCCATTAGCTTGTCCTCCAATTAAGTTGTTCGCTTTCTTCCCAGCGATATTCTTTATAGTGTTGCAGAATGCTTTGTATGTTTTGAAATATTTGTTGATGCCTGATGTCATTGGGATTAATATAAATAGACAGATATACCAAACTTCTATTTTCTATCACTTGAGTTACTTCGTGTGTGATGACTTCTTTAACTACTATTCCAAAAATGTCTAATAACAAGTCAACAGGAATACACACACTTTCTTCGGTTAGATTTGGGTTTATGGATTTTTCGGGTTTCATTTTTTATTTGTTAAGTTTATATTGGTTCATTTAATTAAATCTATTTTTAATAATGATTTAATTAAAAGCGAACTGTTTTCCGATTCTCATTAATGGATGAACCATTTTTTTTAGATTTGTTTTTAACTGTAAATAAATCATCGCTGTTCTGCTCTCCTAAATCTTCTTCATTTTGTGTTGTCTTTTTTATTTTACGGCTTAGTAGTTCAATTTGCTCTTCTTGGTCTTCCATCTTTTTTTCTAACATCAAAATGGCTTTGGTCATAGAATCAAATTTTTCCTGCAAGGGTTTTATAAATAAAATATAGTTACCTCCCAAAGCTCCTGCGCCAGTTAATAAGTGCATTAACCAATCGGGCGAATTGGCATTTGTACTTTCTTTGGCGTTTGCCTGTTGATTTGTTTTTTTTGATTGATTTGTGTTTTTAGTATTTTGTTTGTTATTAGTTGCTTTATCTTCTTCTTTATCGTCATTACTTCCGATGCTATTAGTTTTCTCCTCTTTCATTTTCAATTTTTTTAAGTGATTTATCAATACTTTTTAAGACGATGTGTTTTAATGGTTTTTTCAGAAAGGTTGTAGCTTCAGGCGGTAGTATTATTTGAGCAAATTTTGTATCAATTGCTAATTCAAATTCACGTCCCATTTTTTCATAATCATCAATGTATTTTAAGGTGCTTTTAATGATGTCTTCTTTTTCAGAATTATAACTGACTTTATACAAGAGATTGAAATTTTGGTCTATGCCTAAATACGTTGGTGTAAGTACATTTTCGTGTAATAATTTTAATACTTCTGAAATAGTTAATCCCGTTAGGGTAAGGTTGATGGTTTTCATAATTGTTTTGTTTTTTAGGTTGGTTGATTTTTAGTTGATGTCTTAATTGATGCTTTGACGTTTTGATTTCTTGGTTTAATACAACAAATTTCGGTGCGTTTTTTAGTGTAGGTTCATCCTATGGGTATACCTATCTTTTGTTTTTTATTCATTTTTTTTACTTTTAATTGGATTTGATACATTTTTTGGTTCATGTTATAATTATGTTTTACTTTTTTTTTTCGTCAATTGATGTTTTGTATTTTTTGTTTGATATAACAAATGTCGTGTCGTTTTTTAGCGTAGGTATAGGCTATGGGTATACCTATCTTTTCATTTATTTTTCAATTGTTAATCAGGAAACATTTATTTTGCTGGGGTATTTGCTATTTTTAAATTTCATGCTTCATAAACGAAAATAAGATGCTCATTTAAAGTAAAAAGTGTAAACCGCAGTAAAGCGCATATTTCCGCATAAAACCGCAGTAAATAGTTGTTAATTAATGAGTTTGAAATATTAAAATGTCAATTGATGTATTGATATAATACTAAATTATGGAATGAATAAAAAACGTTCGGCGAGAATTTCCTATGTTTACAGCTTTTTACCTATAATTACCGTCAATTACCTATTTTTACCTAAAAGGTGGTTTAATCAATTGCTAGTTAAATAGATAACAAAGTTATAAAGTTTCAATATGTCAATTGACAATTGTATTTTTTGTATTTTTAAATATAACTGCACAAAATTATTTTTCAATCATCCTTCTTAACTACTAAGGTAAATTCTATATTTAAAACATTTTGTGAGAGTGTAGAACAATAGTGGAAATTGTAGTGAATTGATGGTATTTGTAGTATAATGTAGTAAAACAGCCCATAGAGAACTAATAAACAATAAGTTATTTATTTGTATTCATTAAAAAATAGGGAGTGAAAAATTACTGCATAAAAAAAGCGTCAATTGACGATTTAAAATGAACCTCTATTGATGGTTAATTAGTTTTTTAGTAGTGTTAAATAAAATTCAATATCACACTCACTAAAAAAACGGATGCGTTCTACTTTTTCCGGTAATTGATAATTCCAATCTTGTTTGGCTTTTAATTGTATTTTTTTCCGGATTAAGAGAATTCATTTTTTTAAAGATAAAATAATGATTTTAATGAAAGGATTAATTAATAAAACGTCAAATGACGTTTTATTAATTGTGAATTTATTGACGGATAATTGACGTTTTACTATTGATATTGCTTTCTTCGTGATAAAGGAAGCTCTTTTATTGACGTTTCAATTTCTTTATCTATCAAATCTAATGCTTTTTGAATATGTAACGCTTCAAAATAAGGTCTTATAAAACGTAAATCTTTTATCAGGTATTCTTCTTTGTTATAATTAGGTATCAATTTATACTTTGTATAAATATTTGATTTTTGTAATGTAGTAAATTTAGTTCCTGTCATCAAATGGGCAAATCTAGTTACTTCACTAACCGTGTTAGTCCCTCTATGCTCAATGTCAAATCCTGCTTTTAAAAGGTAATAGATAGCCAGTAATTGCCTTGCTTCGGTAGTATCTTTATCCGCCTCCTCTTTTATTCCGCTTAGTTCTTTTATTTCAAATTCTGGCTCTCGTTCGAGGTATAAATAATAAACCATCCCATGAAGTTGTCTTTTCATAGTGTTTACTAATTCCTGCACAATATTTTCTGACAGGGCTCTTTCTTCAGCACTTAAACTATTAAATTCTTTTGAAGTATAGTAATCTGTTTCTGATAATACGCTATCAAAATAAAAGAATTTATATAAACTCAATTCCGAAAATGGTTTAAATTTTTTACCGTATTTTTTTAATAAGGCATTTTCTCTACCGGCGTATTTTTTGTAAACCTGTTCTTCTCGTGTTTTAAAGTATTCCAGTAAATCATCAAAGGTTAGCAGTAAATGTTCGGCTAGTTCTATTTTTTGCTCTATATCATAGTGATTTAGTATGGCATCTATTTTCTTACTTAAATACTGGGTTAAATGAACCTCTTTACAAAGTTTAGGTTTTGTAGTCTGTTCTTTATTTTCTTTAGTGGATTTTGCCATACGTTGAAATATTTGTAATATTTAATTATGCTAAATAGAAAATTTATTTAGCCTGAGAACTACACTAAGGTAATTGTTTTTATATAGTGTAATAAAAATTATTTCCCACGGGGAACAGCTATTTATCTGTCGCAAGAAATCTTCAATTAATGAGATTACAAACATCATATTCGGTACTTTTTAATGTTTGATTATAGTTATGGTAAAAATCTGATGCCAAAACTTGAGTAAACAATAAAATAATTACTTTTTAATGTTTACGCATTTTATTCGTCAATTTTTTAGTGTCAAAAAAGTAACAAACATTAAATTATTAGATTTTTAGTGTTTGTCAGCATAAAAAGACCTATATTTAATGTTGAAAATCAGAGTAAACACTAAAAAACAGAAAAATAATGGCTGAAATATTATACAAATTTAACAAAGACCGTTTAAAACCCTGGAATGAGTTACCATTATTACCTATTCATGAACAATTATACCAAACCATTGAGGTATATGAGCAATTGGGGCGTGCAAAAGCTGCTTTAGGAAAGCTACAAGGAAGAAGCATCGCCATTCCGAACCAAGGATTATTAATCAATAGTATCAGCTTACAAGAGGCAAAAGCATCTAGTGCAATAGAAAATATTTTTACAACAGACGATGAGCTTTATAAAGCATATAGCGAAGAGAGTACACAAACAGAACATCAAAACGGAGCTTCGAAAGAAATTTTAAAAGCCCGTGAGGCTCTTTGGAGTGGTTATAATTACCTTAAAGAAAAACCAGGCTTCAACAGGGAGTATTTTATTAAAGTATTTCAGGAAATAAAAGAAACTACAGATGAACTACGTTTGCCGTTTACAGAAACTGTCATACGGCAGGGAGGAAGGGGAGAAAATGCAGGACAGATTAGTTATACGCCTCCACGTGGAGAAGGTGTGATAGAAAAAAAACTAGATAATTTAATTGATTTTGTAAACGATGATAAACGCTACAAAATTGACCCGCTTTTGAAAATGGCTATGGCACATTACCAGTTTGAAGCTATACATCCGTTTAGAGACGGCAATGGGCGAACAGGAAGGATATTTAATATTCATTACCTTACGCAAAAAGAATTACTGGATCAACCGATTTTATTTCTAAGTCGGTATATTATGGATAATAAGGACGACTATTATTCTGGACTAATGGGCGTATCTCAAAGAGGTGACTGGAAAACATGGGTGCTTTATATGTTGCGGGCAGTTGAAATAACATCTAATATTACTTACCAGAAAATAAATGATATACTTGCCTCCAAAGAAAATATTCTTAGCTATATAAAAACAAAGGACAAGAAAATACGTCAGCCCGAAAAAATGGTGGATATGCTTTTTACACAACCATATATTAAAGTAAAACATTTAACGGATGCTAAAATATATTCAGAAGTAACGGCAAGAGAATACCTGAATAAACTGGCTGATATGAAGGTGCTAGAGAAAAAAAGTATAGAAGGTCGTCATTATTACCTGAATCAAGAATTGTTTAGAATATTATCTGAGTAAAATTGGTTACTAGACATGATTTTAAAATAATAATTACTTTAAATTTTAAAACTAATACGCTTGCCAAAAAATCAAGTACGTTTACTAAATAGATTTTATCATTTTACAACTAATACTAATTTTAGCAAATATTTATTTTATTAAATACCCTCCAAAATGATAACCTGTATTATAATTGATGACGAAAAACCGGCACGTGAGTTTTTAACTAAGCTCATTAGCCAATATTTTGGTACAAAGCTGCTAGTATTAGATGCCGTTGAATCAGTAGCTAAGGGTGTTGAAGTAATAAATAAATTGCATCCGGAATTAATTTTCCTTGATATTGAAATGAAAGGTGAAGACGGGTTTCAATTATTTAAGTACTTTGATAACGTATTTTTTGACATCATTTTTACAACAGCTCATAAAGATTACGCTATTGATGCCATTAAACATGCGGCTATTGATTATTTATTAAAGCCCATTAATTTTGTTGATATGAACGAAGCTATAAAACGCTTAGAGAGAAAACAAACAGCATCAACAAATCAACAGCGTATCAATGCTTTATTAGAGAACTTAAATACCGATTCAAGTCAATTCAATAAAATAGCAATACCCACTGCAACAGGATATGAATTAGAAAAAATAAGTAATATACTTTATTGCGAAGGCATGGATAACTATGCCAAGATAGTTACACTACAAGGCAAAGAAATAGTCATTACTAAAACACTGAAATACCTTGAAGAAACTTTACCAAATACTATTTTTATCCGAATACATAAATCAACCATTGTAAATTTAAATTACGTTACCAGTTATAGCAGAGCTGATGGATACGCCATAACAATGGCTAACGGAAAACAATTGGACGTGTCTTTTCGGAAAAATGAAAACCTGATTAATACAATTTTTAAAAACAAGAATCAATAAATGAGATTACATCAACTTATTATCTTGTTTTTATTTGCTTTAACATTTTGTGTTAAGGCGCAAACAATCCCAAGCAAAAATATTACAATTAATGATGGCTTACCGAGTAATACCATTCGTTGTATTTACAAAGACAGCAGAGGTTTATTATGGATTGGTACTGATGCCGGGTTGTATTGTTACGATGGAGTAAACTATAAAGTGTATAACGAAACCAGTGGATTAAAGCATGATAGAGTTTGGGCTATTGTTGAAGATGAACAAAACAATCTCTGGTTATCTTTATATGGTAAAGGTTTAGCTAAATATGATGGCAAAACGTTTACATATTTTGACGATAAAAATGGTTTGGTTAATAACGCTATCCGCAGGTTACATTATTCCAAAAAATACAAATGCCTGATAATAGGAACTGAAAATGGACTTAGTTTATTTGATGGAAGACAATTCAAATCATTTAAATATAAAGTAAAAGATGCACGGTTTCAAATTACAGGTATTAACGAATGGCAAAATAATTTTTTAATTACATCAAGTAATCACGGCGTTTATAAGTTAAGCATAAATAGCTCAAATATTCAAAGTGCTAGGCTTGATAGCCTTTTCTATTCTAGAGTTACCTATTCATCTTGTGTTGATAGTGGTATTTATTTTGGCGGTGATGCGCAACACAATCTTATAAAAAGAAACTTAAAAAGTAATAAGCAAGAATTTATTCCATGCCCTATAATTTGGGATTACGCAAAAGATAACGACAACAATTTATATTTTGCTACTTGCAATATAAATTCGCCGGAGGGTGGCTTATTTAAATACAGCAATAATAAATTAACGGATGTCTCTAAACAAACCAATATCAAATCAAAAGCTATATGGTGTTTGTATTATGATAAAGAAACGCAATTATTATGGGTTGGTACAGACGATAAGGGATTGTATAAAGTTGATTTAAGCAAACAAATACAATTTTTGAATTCAGAATTTTTCGGATTAAAGGAATTACAAATTCAAGAGCTTTACAATGATGAAAACAATATTACATGGATTGGTGCCAAAGACTACATCATAAAACTGCATCCCGATTTAAGTTTTCAAATTATGGATAAGGCAACGTTATGGAATAAATTAAGTCTATATCTAAAACAGAAAGGTTTAAATCCAAATACCGATGCTGTTTTTGGGCAATATAAAATTAAAGAAGGTTTTATGTCATTTAATATTGTTACTGATGCAGACCATTATATTTGGGTAAGCACAACGTGGGGTTTGTTTTGTTTTAATACTGATTTAAGTATTAAATATTATAATGGTTCGGATGGCGGACATGTTGCATTTAATGATAATGACCAATTATATTATGGGCACATGTACGCAAACTTACATTTTATGCCAAATAAGTTTGATTCTAAATATTTAACTAACTATTCGGTAAAAAATAAATCTATACCAAGAGATATTTCAAAAATTGTAAATGATGGGAATAAACTTTGGTATGCCTCTATTACTAAAGGGTTACACATGAGCAGAGATACCAATTTTTATTGGATTAATAAGAATGGTTGTTTTAAAGAAAACAATATTAAAGATATACTAATTGATAGCAATGGCAATTTAGTAATTGGTACAAATAGCGGAAGGGTTTATATAACAAAGCCAAAAGGCGATTCAATTGAAATACTAAAAGTTTACAGTCCTAATAAAGAACTATATGGCTCATCCATATCTTTTATTGAGGAAAGTAATGGTGCATATTTTATTGGAACAAACAAAGGCATCAACATTGTAAAAAATAATCAATCTATTAAACTCATTAATCAGTCGGAGGGTTTAACCGATTTGCAGTTTAACGATTGTGTGAAAGATAAAAATGGGAATCTTTTAATTGCTACCAATAACGGTCTAATTCAATTAAATGTCAATGCAATTACAACTAAAATAAGATTAAAAAGTAGTCTAATAAATATCAATACGATAAAAGTAAACGGACAAAATTATTTGCCGGTTGATACACTCATTAATTGGAATAATTTTAATAATAAACAAATTAAACTTAACTACAATCAAAACGAACTTGAAATTGTATTTTCAAATAATAATTCATTTAATGCAGATAAAAATAGTTACCGTTATAAAATAATTGGTTTATCTGATAACTGGAGCGAATACGAATCGGTTGGTAGAATTCAATTAAGAGCTATACCTCTTGGTAATTATCAATTAATAATTGAAGGTAAAAATACAGGTACTGGCGAAACATTTATAACAAAAAAACTTGAATTAATTATCACACCGCCATTTTGGAAAACAATCTGGTTTATAATTTCTGCTTGTGTTTTAGGAGTTTTGCTATTATATGGTTTTTATAAAATAAGAATCAAAGCAATAACACTTCAGCAAAAAGAAAAATCAGACCTAACACAAAAATTGTTGGAAACTCGTTTAGAAGCCCTAAGAGCGCAAATGAACCCCCATTTTACTTTTAACGCCATTAACTCTATTCAAAATTTTATTATTGATAATGATACGACGCAGGCTCTTCATTATTTAGGTGAGTTTTCAAAATTAATACGGCAAACATTGGAGAACGCCACCGAAAAACTAATGCCATTGGCAACTGAAATAAACTTTTTAAACAGTTATATAACAGTACAAAAAATGCGTTTTGAAAAAGTAAAAACAAATTTAGTAATAGATGCAGCAATTGATAAGTACGATACATTTATACCACCATTGATTGTTCAGCCCTTTATTGAAAATGCTTTTGAGCATGCTTTTAATAACTCTCAAAGCGGAACTTGTGCAATTAGTATCTATTTTTATTTAGAAGAAACAATTTTAAAATGCGAAATAAATGATAATGGAATAGGATATAATCAAGGTGATAAACATTCGTTACATGAATCCAAAGGATTAAAACTTACAAGGGAGCGATTTGAGCTTTTAAACAGAGAGTATTTAACAGATAAATTTACATTGGAATTAATGAACCTGAATCAATTAAATGCAAATGAAACCGGCACTCGTGTAACTTTGACTTTTCCTTTGATTAAAAATAAATAGGTAAATTACTATTCGCCTTTATTGTTCAGTTTAAAATCAAACAAAGCCGATACAGGAACAGTGTAAATTACCAATACCCTATTAATACAACTATACATGTAAAAACGAACGAGGGCGTTTTTTACACCCGTATTTGTAACGAGGGCAAATAATTAGTATATTTACTCTCGTATTAATTATGAGGGCAAAAAACGCCCTCGTTTAAAAAAACAAAAATGGCATATAAACCTGATAAACCATATAATGATTTGCCTCTTCTGCCACCAAAAGGTAAGATAGAAACCATTGCGGTTCTTAAAAAAACCATTGCAGCCAGCAGGGCATTATCCGAACTTAAAGGAGCTATTACCAATCTTCCCAATCCAACACTTTTTATCGATACTATAAACCTGCAAGAAGCTCAGGCCAGTTCGGCTATCGAAAACATCATCACTACACAGGATGAGTTGTTTAAAGCTTCTGTTGCCGATAAAAAGATTGAGAATTCTGCCACCAAAGAAGTTATTCATTACAAAGACGCTTTATGGTATGGAGTAAAACAATTAGAAAAAAAACCAATCCTAAATACAAACCTCTTTATTGCCATCATGCAAATTATTAAAGAGAATAAATCAAGCATACGAAATGCGCCGGGTACGCAATTAAGTAATCCGATAACTAAAAAAATAGTTTATACGCCACCGGAAGGAGAACAGATAATTCGTGAAAAACTAAAAAACTTAGAAGTATTTATGAATATTGAGGACGACATGGATCCACTCATTAAAATGGCAATTATCCATTACCAGTTCGAGGCCATTCACCCTTTTTTTGATGGAAATGGTCGTACAGGACGTATCATTTTGTTGTTGTACTTAAAGCTAACAGGTCTTATGGATTTGCCTGCATTATATTTAAGTAAATACATCATTACACACAAAAACGATTATTATACCAACCTTAGAAACGTTACCGAAAAAGGTGATTGGGAAACTTGGATTTTATATATGCTCGATATGGTAGAACAAACTGCTAAACAGGGAAGATTGCAAATTGCTAAGATTGAAAAAGTGATGAATAAAATGGGAGCAGAAATACAAAAAAAACTGCCAAAGGTTTATTCAAAAGATTTGTTAGAAATATTGTTTCGCTTACCATATACCAAAAGAAACTTTTTAGAAGATGCCGGATTAGGTAATTTAAAAACGGTAGGCAATTACCTGAACGAGCTGGAAGAAGCAGGCTTCCTTAAAAGTGAGCAGGTTGGAAAAGAAAAACTGTATTTGAATTATAAATTAATGGAAGTGTTAAAAAAGTAAATTCTAAAAAAAATATAAAATTAGGCTAAATTATTTCTGAATAATTTAGTCAAAAACAGTTCAAGCTACTTGGCTTTATTGCTCAGTTTAAAATCAAACAAAGCCGATACAGGAACATTTAAGGTACGGGCAATTTTAAACATGGTACTAACTGTAGGGTTTGCTTTTAGGGTTTCAATCCTGGTTGAATTAAAAATTTTAAATTTCAGATTTAATTTAATACTGTAATTTTATTTTATATTCAATAATTTTTTGAATTCTTTTTTTAGCAATAAGTTGTATTCTTCTAAAAGTTCAAAATACTTTTCTTTCCATGTCTGTTCTGCTGCAATTGCGCTTGGAGTTTTAAGAGTGGTTAATTTATTCACTTCTTTTATTGCAGTTCCAAAATCATGATGAATAATTTTACCTATGCTCAAAAACGTATCTATAGAAATTTTGGTTTGAGAAAATAAATTATAGATGTGAGAACGGCTGTAACCTGTTCTTTTGGAAATTACAGATATTTTCACACCACTTTCTCTAATAGCTTTTTCTAATATTTCTCCCTGATGTTTCATTTATTACTTTGAAATCAAAGGTTTTTACATTTATGTACTTTTATAATACATATTTTGTACATTTATGATTATTTTATGTGTTTAACCCAATCTAAAACATAATATAAATACGGTAACTATTCAAATCAGTACGCTTACTTAAAATAGAGCTACACTAAGTAAGTGGTAAAATTTTAATGGTTTTATTGTGATAAACTTGTATTAATTAACAACTAAAAATAAATAATCATGAACCCCATCGAATTTACTACCGAACAATACAATCAAATGTCAAGACCACAAAAAGCATCATTATTAGTTGATAGTATTAATAACCTAAACAATAATACTATTGTTATGATTGATGATAATAATGTAAATACATTATCTGACTTTGTTTCTTGGCTTTTACAAAACGAATAATCTAAATACAAATTAGTTAATAACAACTAAAAATATATAATCATGAAAAAGCATTTAATTTCACTACTACTATTCATGCGGATAGTTGAAACATATGGCCAGACCGCATACATAGCCAATTACAATGGGAATTATGTTCATGTTGTAGATGTTCAATCTAGTACTATTGTAGATAGCGTTTATGTGGGGCCTAATTATAATAATGTAGCAGTAAGTCCTGATGAAACAAGAGTATATGTAAGCGGTATCGACTCTTTAAAAGTAATTAATACATCTTTAAATACTGTTTCAAATGCGATATCCTTTTCAGGTATAAAAGGTATGCGTGTTAGTCCTGATGGTACTAAAGTGTTTATAGCTAATGGTTATTCTGGTTTAACTGTTTTGAATACATCATCAATGACCTATTTTGGTTCAATCACTGTTGGAGCCAATCCACAAGGGGTGGCTTGTATTGGCAACAATACTGTATATGTAGCAAATAATAATGATGGTAATGTAAGTGTGGTAAATATTTTCACCTCATTTGTTACAGCAACTATTGGAGTGGGCAACCAGATTATTTGGAGTAGCCCAGTAGGAATCTGTTTGAATTCAAACGCCACAAGATTGTATATTGCTTGTGCTGGTAATGTACATGTAATTAATACTTCGAATAATGCTCTAATAGCTTCAATTCCATTCTCATCTAATATTTATGCTAATCATGGCTTATGTGGAATTGCAATCAGTCCAGATGATAGCAAAGTATATGTAACAAGTAGGTCTAATAATTCTGTTGGTGTAATAAACACTTTAAATAATACTCTTGTAACAACCATTCCAGTTGGCTTATGGCCAAACTCAATTTCCGTGACACCAGATGGAACTAAGGTATTAGTAACCAATTTTAGTTCAAATACCGTTAGTGTTATCAACGCTTCAACAAACACTGTTATATCAACAATTAGTGGTTTTAGAAAACCAAGTTCATTTGGTAATTTCATTATTAGCTCCTCCATAAGTTTAAGCACCCCTTCAAATGACGATGAAAAACAACTTTATATTTGCCCTAACCCAACTAATGGTCAATTAAATATTACTTACAAAAATTATTCTACTTTAAATGGCTATATACTGAAAATAGCTAATTTAACAGGCCAAATAGTTTATGAACGAGCTGTTAACCAGCCATCAGTTACAATTGACCTAAATGAAAGGATAGGAACCGGAATTTATTTTGTTCACATCATTGATGGACAGGGCAAAACGATCGCCATTAAAAAAATTGTAGTACAATAAATTGTTTTAAACGAAATTAATTTTATTAATATCTACAATCATTAAATCTTAAAAAATAAACAATTATGAAGACATATTATTACCTTCTTTTCTTATGTTCATTTGTAAGCAATATAAATGCACAAAGCTTACAACGTGAAACCATTGCAAGCAGCGGTGCATACGTAATAGGAAACGGCACGTTAATACGCCAAACTATTGGTCAGCCTTATGGTACATCGTCAAATTATGATAATGGCATAAAATTTAATCCGGGTTTTCAACAAGCATTATTTTCGGTAGAAACAATTAATTCGACAATTGATTTATTAATATTTCCTAATCCTGCTACAAGGCAAGTTACAATTAAAACTACAAGTGTTTTAGAAAATGTAAATCTTCAAATAATTGATGCTAACGGGAAAATATTAATTAGTGAGAAATTAAATGAATTTACAAGCTATACTGCAAATTGTGATACGTGGGCAAATGGTGTGTATTTAATTTCGTTATATAATTCAAAAAACAATTTGTATTCATCAAAATTAATAATCAATAAATAAAAAATCATGAAATACCCATCATGCCAATACTAATGAAGATTATGGGTATACCATATGACAATTAAAAAACAATAAATATCTACATATGAAACTAAAAATTTTTAAAGCCGTTTTTTTATTAGCTCCTCTATTAATGGTTGAGCATACCATTGCACAATCAAGCATAACCTTTGATGCAGGTCAATTGTTTTCTAAATATAAATTTATTGATAGTCAGGGAAACGATAGGAGTAAGGATTATTCGTATAATCTTTCCGGTACTTATAATTTAGGGTATCAGTTTGCGGCGCAGTCAGGTTTGTTTTTTCGTGCCGGCTTAGGTATGAAAAAAATGGGATCATCCTTAGTTTACGATGAATTAAATTATAACTGGAGTTCACAATACTTATCATTAAATGTTGGGGCTGGTTATATTTTAAATAAATATCGTTTTAAACCTTACGTTTCTGTAACGCCTTTTTACTCCTATCTTTTAAAGGCAACTCAATCCACCGGAACAGAAAATTATAATATCAAACAAAATAATTCCATTAAAAAAAATGATTTCGGGTTACAATTTATACCCGGTGTAAAGATGACACTATCTGACTTTATTTCGGTTTACACAGAATTTAATTACATTTTAGGATTACAAAATATAGAAAAAAATCCGGCGCAAAAACTGTATAACCGGGGGTTTTCAATAAACGTAGGAGTAGCCGCAACTATTGTCAAAACAAATAAATCAACTAAATAAATAAATATGAAAAATTTAACTCAAACTTTTTGCTTAATACTATTTTTACTTGCCAGCCAAATTGGGTTTTCGCAACTAAGAGGAATAAACTATCAAGCCATTGCTATTGATGAAAAAGGTAAAGAAATTGCCGGGATGGATATTAATGGGCAAGCCATTCATAATAAAACCATAGGTGTTCGTTTTTCAATTTTAAGTGGTGGAGCATCCGGCGCCATATTGTATCAAGAAACACACACAACCAATACAGACCCTCATGGTTTATTTTCGTTAATTATAGGAGATGGAGTTGCGAGTTCAAACGGACAGTATAATCTTTTGATTAATATACCTTGGTCAACAGCTAATCAATTTTTAAAAGTTGAAGTAGATATTAAAAATGAGGGTAATTATAAATTAATGAGCATACAACAATTTATGGCTGTGCCTTATGCGTTTTATGCTTTAAACTCTGGAACACCGGGAACTCCGGGCCCACAAGGACCAATAGGTTTAACAGGTGCACAAGGTATACAAGGATTAACAGGAGCTACCGGCACAAGTGGTCCACAAGGCCCAATTGGCTTAACCGGAACAGCTGGATCTCAAGGGATACAAGGCTTAACTGGAGCAACAGGATCTCAAGGTATTCAGGGTTTAAACGGAGCAACTGGTGCACAAGGTCCAATGGGATTAACGGGAGCAACTGGTTCAGTTGGAGCTACTGGTACTCAAGGCATTCAAGGATTAACCGGAGCGCAAGGAACACAAGGTATTGCAGGAAATAATGGCACTAACGGAGTTGGCGTGACATCAACCGTAGATAACGGTAATGGGACGTTTACAATTAATTATACAGATGGCACCAATTTTACTACTTCAAATTTAACGGGTGCACAAGGTATCCAGGGTTTAACTGGTGCTCAAGGATCAATTGGATTAACTGGAGCTACCGGTTCGGTTGGTGCAACTGGAGCAACTGGAGCACAAGGTATCCAAGGATTAACGGGCGCTACAGGTTCTGTTGGTGCAACAGGTGCAACTGGCGCACAAGGACCAATTGGATTAACAGGTGCTACCGGTTCGGTTGGAGCAACAGGAGCAACCGGGTTATTATCAAACGGAACATCTGTTGGAAACACCGCTTATTGGGATGGTACACAGTGGGTGGTAACAAGCAACAATATTTATAATAATGGTGGTAATATTGGTATCAATACTGGCGCAACACCCGCTTCTTCAGCAAAATTAGATATCACTTCTACAAATAGCGGACTTCTTGTTCCTCGTATGACTACTGGGCAACGCGATGCAATATCTTCACCTGCGGAATCACTGGTTATTTATAATACCACTACCAAATGCTTTGAAGCTTGGAATCAAGGAACATCAGCATGGGTAGCTTTTGGTTGCATCAATTGCCAATTACCCGGCATTTTCTCTGCCTCTGCTGCATCAGACATTATTGGAACTTCTTTTTCTGCCAAGTGGTCAGTCTCTGCTGGTGCTACTACTTATTATTTAGATGTATCTACTATATCTAACTTTTCGAGCTTTGTTTCAGGATATAACAACGTACCTGTGGGTAATGTTGTTACTTCAAATGTAACAGGTCTTTCATGCGGCACTTATTACTACCGTGTACGGGCAAATAACGCTTGCGGCACAAGCTCAAATTCAAATACTATTACAGTAACCACAAACCCAGCAGTTACACCTGCACAACCCAGCGTCATTATTGGAACTACTCTTCTGTGTCAAGGTAATAATGGAGTAGCATATTCAGTTACTTATATTGGCGGGGTTACTTACGCATGGACATATTCCGGTAGCGGTTTCAGTTGTGCATCGGGCTGTCCTACCAACTTTATCGCAGCCAATTTCTCTGGTGCAGCCACTTCCGGTATACTTACTGTTACACCAAGTAATGCTTGTGGCAATGGTACAGCCCGAACCTTTGCTATTATGGTAAGTACAACACCCACTACAGCCAATGCAGGAACGGATATAACGGCATGTGGTATAACCACTGCAACATTAGCTGGAAATATACCCACAGTGGGAACCGGCATATGGTCAGTGATTTCAGGCACAGCCACCATAACCACCCCAGGCTCTCCCACTTCCGGTGTAACAGGGTTAACAATAGGAGCATCAGCCACTTTGCGATGGACGATTTCCAACTCTCCTTGTGCAGCTTCAACCGATGATGTAATTATAAATGCCATAGCATGTGCAGATAGTTATACAACACCAAATACATATGTGTGGGTATGCCCGGCGGGAGTAACTAATGTGAACGTAGTTTGTATAGGCGGTGGAGCAGGATCTGGTGCTAGTTCTGGTGCTGGTGGAGGAGCCGGTGGTGGGTTAGGTTGGAAAAATGCTATTCCTGTAATTCCAGGAAACTCTTATACAATAGTAGTTGGTGGAGGTGGGGGTGGAGGTACTGGTTTGGCTGCCGGTTTGGCTGGAGGAAATTCCTATTTTATCTCGACAGCCACTGCCTGTGGTTTTGGTGGATCTGCCGGAATTAGTAGAACAGCAGGTGGAGCAGGTGGAACTTTTGTTGGTAATGGTGGTGGAAATGGAGGTTCTGGTGGAGCAACTCCGGGAAGCAATGGTGGTGGTGGTGGTGGTGGAACAGGTGGGTATTCCGGTAATGGAGGTAATGGAGGAACATTGGGCACTACTACTGGTGGCAATGGTGCTGGTGGAGCTGGTGGAGGTGGTGGAGCAGGAACTGGTGGGAATGAAGATTCCGGTGGTGGCGGTGGAGTGGGTATCTATGGTATTGGTTCTAATGGAATTGGAGGAACTCCAACCGGCATTGGTAACGGCCAAGCTAATCCTGGTACTGGTGGATCTGGTGGATCAAATGGATCTGCTACTACTGGTGGGACGTATGGTGCGGGGGCTGGTGCAGAAGGTGGTGGCGGTGCTGGTCCTTACAATGGTACAAATGGAGTCGTTCGTATTATATGGGGCACAGGTCTTTCTTTTCCAAGCAATGCAAATTAAATTTTTACATGAGGATGAAGTTGAATTAATAAGTTAAATAGTATTAAAATTAAGGAAATTGAACTATTTATAATTCAAGATATTTCCGATGAAACAATCATTGAAATATTAGCGATAAATATTGATGTTGAACATAATATACTATGTAGAATAGATAAAAAGCCCATCCTCCTTAAATGCGAGGAATTTAAAGAAATGATTTTGGGCAGCAAGCCAACGCATAGATTACTGGCTCATAAACAAAAAACATAATTAATATGAAAAACACATTTGTAAAAAAAGTAAAATTAACTGACGAAGATATTTTTCAAATTGATGAAAAATTTATTTCAGAAAAAATTGGGTTACCAAAAAATAAATTTGAGTTTATCGCAATGCATTTCTCTGATAATTTTATGTTTATCGAATATAAAAAAGTCGCTTCACCACCTTCGCCATCAGCTTTTACGACAAGATAATTCTCAGTTCAATTAATATAAACCTAAAAAACAAACGCAAATGACAAGAGAAGAAATTGAAAATAAATTGGAAGTAGTGTTTAATAATATTCTTATAGGTGATGGAGACAATCACACAATAGAAGTTGTACTACTTGATAGCCAAACCATAAGTGGTTTTAGGATAATTGAAAATAATAAAACATATTTATTGGGCTTAACTCAAGACCAGAGAAAAAAACAGGTAAAGACTAAAATCATGTTTGAAGCAACAATTATACCTAAGACTCAGATTAAGACAGTTAATTGCCCAGAATTGGAGTTAATATAGATATACCCGATAAAGAGTAGGCGAAAAATTTAAAAAAAATCATGGAAAGTGAAAAAATCTAAGTTTAAAATAGGTCAGAAAATAAAAATTGCTAATGACCCTACAGAATACATTATTTCAAATATTATCCAAACAACTACAAGTTTGCAGTTTTCTTTAATTCAAATCCACCAACTCAAGACTATTCAAATGTTAGATAATCAAATTGAATTAATAAGTTCTGCAACAAACCATATTATTGAGTGTCAAGATGAAAATATTGAAATAAGTATAAAAAAATTAGAAACTAAAGATAAATTATGAATAATACAGACCAAAAAAAGCTAATTAAAGATTTGCTTAGAAAAGAATTAAAAACATTCATTAGTAAAGAAGTCAAAAAGCAATTATTGGGCTTGATACCAAAGGAAAAAGCAGAAGAGGTTAGGAAGAAAGAAGGGATTGTTCCTAAAGCAAAAGACCTTTCTATTCAAAAATTAAAAAAAGTAAACAACGATCCCTTGCCTAAGAAAAATTAAGTTTACCTCCCCTTTCGTTGCAAATGGTTTTGCCCGCTACTTTGCATTTATAATGCTGCGCAATAATAATAATAATAATAATAATAATAATTCTGATTTAATTGAGCTATGCTTGTAATCAAAATAAAGCAAGTTATAATACTCCCGATCAAAAAGAGTATATAAATCGTTGGAAATCTTTATTAAGGAATTATAATGAAACTGATAATAGCGTTAAAAAAGATGAGTTAATTGAAAAATGCGCACAATTATTTAATGCACACAAATGGATAATTTAACGCAAGATGTGTCGTTTCTAGTTGTTTCTAAAATTGGTGACCAATCACATTATGCTTTAAGTGCATTAAGTTTAAACGATAATTTCATACATATAGTATAAATGCTATATATACACTTTTGCATATATTCCATAATTTATCGTTTCTACATATTATAAATACGATAACTACTCAAATCACTACACTTACTTAAAATAGAGCTACACTAAGTAAGTGGTAAATATTTTTGTTTTTATATAAATTACTTTAGTTGTGTGTTTAAATGTAGTCTAATTAAAATATGCTAAATATGAGAAATGGTAAGATATTAATTCAAGCAATTATTATATGCTTTTTAAGCATAGTAATAGCCTGTAAAAAAAAGGTTGTTTATCCAACCGACCAGTTACCCGCAAATGTCCCTACAAAGGATACAACACCATCTGTTGATAGATGGGGTAAGTTTGTTGTCATTGATGCTACTATGTGGGTTGAGAATAATGAAACAGGAGTTAAAACACGTTATAACCATTTTAGTACTACAAAAAGCCGTTCTAGCCTGAGATGGGGTGGAAGTATGTTTGATATTGAAACTATAATTAAGGATACCACAACATACTCATTTTGGAAACCGATTAATTATCCGGGTATTGGAAAGTTTGTTTTAAACGATGACACTGCAAAATATTACGGTGTAAATTATATAGGAATGTATAGTACTATTGTTGAAGACCCAACACATGGACAACAAAATATGGGTGGTTCAGGAAGACCATTTAGTGGAATAACACTTGATTATGCTAATCAGATAATAGGGATAACAATACAGGAAATGGAAGGCAGTATCAACGGTTATAATTGCAGGTATTTTACAGAATTAACCCTTAAAAAAATACAATCATGGTAAAATTTATTGTTTATTCAGCATTAGCTATACTTTTATTTTCGTGTAAAAAAGAACCTATAACACCCGGAAATTATACGACCACAGCTCCACTACCTGATACATCACATTGGCAAAATCAATATGGTAACGGTGGCACATTACCCACATGGGGCAGCGGAAATAGCAATAATGAATTAGTGGGAACAAAATGGGTATTAACTAATTTACAAACTGGTTTTAGTACCGTGTTACCTATTGATACAATACGATTTATTAGTAATACGTATTACACCATAAATAGTGGTGCTGTTAGAACGTATCAATTATCATCCGGTGTTGCTTCTAATAGTAAAACACTAACATTAAATTATCATTTCCCATTTGGAAGTGGCAATTACAGTGGCGAAGTTGCATCAACGTTTGTTACTGATAGTATAATGAATAATGTTGAGTTTAAAAATATCCAAAACACGGCAACTACTGTTAGAGCTTGGTTTGTTAGGATTTAATAATTAACACGACTAAATTTTATACTGATAAAGGAAATAAAACACTAACAACAAAAATAAAATGAAAAAAAACTTCGCTTTAATTTTTAAACATACTTTGAATTACAACTTTGTAAATTTTAAAATATTGAATTTATTAGCAGTTTTAATAATTTCTTTTACAATTATGTCATGTGAAAATGAAGGAGATTTGAAAAATAAGAGATATGCCGAAAAGGTTAAACAAGACTCTATTACAGAAGCAGCACATGATGTTAAAGAAAATACTGGTTATTTAAAGAAAGGGGATTCTAATGCTGATGTAATAAGTTCCGTAGGAGGAACCATTGTCGATTTTGATGGAAATAACTACAAAACTGTAAAGATTGGTAATCAAGTTTGGATGGCAGAAAACCTAAATGTAAGCCATTTTAGAAATGGTGATGAAATTCCAGAAGTAAAAGATGAGAATTTGTGGGAGGAAGCTAGTCGTGAACACGAACCAGCATGGTGTTATTACGAAAACTTAAATAATAATGGAGTAAAATACGGAAAGTTATATAATTGGTTTGCTGTAAATGACCAGAGAGGTCTTGCACCAATAGGTTTTAAAATACCTAATAGTGATGATTGGAAAATACTAGAAAAATATGTTGGTAATGATAATAAACTTAGAGCAAAAACTGGATGGGCATTACCTGATTTTGATAAGGAGAAAGGAAATTGGCCATCTGGTATTAACGGCAATAATGAAAGTGGATTTTCAATTTTGCCTGGAGGCCAAAGGGGGTCTGGTCAAGGATTTGTATATGGAGGGCATTATTCAGCCTTTTGGACATTCGGAAAGGATGTACATTATGTTGCATCCACTTATAGTGGTTTTCAAGTGGCTAAACTGGCAGATAGTCAAAAAATGAATAATATAAGTGAGGGATTAGCCTCCAAGATTTTATCATCTGGCTTGTCGGTACGATGTATTAAGAATTAGATTTTTTTAGAATACTTAAACTGGTTCTACTAAAAGCACCAATGGTAATACAACATTTTATAATAAACAAGGAAACAAAACTTTAACAAGTAAAAAAAATGAAAAATATAATTCAATTACAATCTGCATGTTTTTTTATTGCATTGCTATTTGCAGGATGCGAAAACAAAGTGAGTAAAAACAACAATGACATAGAACTCGCAAGATTAATAGGTAAAGTTAAATCCATTTCAACAAGAGACAGTGACGGAAATTTTTATAGTAATATAACCTATAATCAAAATGGTTATGAAATTGAAACTGAAGTCAATGAATCCGACTTTCCTGTACACGTCACTTATAAACGTGATGATAAAAATAATATAATTGAAAAAACTGAAGATGGTAGCTCCGAAGGTTCTAAGTATAAGATTCTTACCACTTTTAAATATGATAACAAAAATAATATGGTTGAATCTAAAATTTATAATCTTGAAGGTGCTTTAAATGAAGTGTTTTCGTATAGATATAATGAAAACGGTAGTCAAATTGAAGAAAGCAGAACGTTCTCTAATACAGGTATGTTATACAGCAGGAAATATGAATATAAATATGATAAAAACAATAATGTAATTGAGAAATTAGAACCAAATGCTCTTGCATATAATGTAAATAAAATAACTTATAATCATGATGATAATGGTAATCAAATTTATCAGCAGCAAACAAAGAAAGACGGAACAAACACATCAACTGAAATTTTTAAATATGATGATAGAAATAATAAAATTGAGGAAGGTAAATGTTATGAAAATTCTGCCAGCCTTTTTGCGATGAGTTATTATAAGTTTGACGAAAACGATAATTTAATTGAGGAAAAGATTAATAATAGTGATGGGTCATTAAGCTACATATCTAATTATGAATATGAATTTGATAAAAATGGCAATTGGATTAAGCAAACAAATCATTATAAAGATCAATTTTCAAACACTAAAATTTTTGGGATTAAAGAGAGGACGATTGAATATTACTAAGTGTTTAAAAATATCAAAAAAATAATTACTCTATTTTTATGAGTAATGGAATGCAAAACACAAAAAGTTAGAACAAAATGAAAAAATGGTGGAGACCAGAAACCACGTAAATAAACGGAGCAAAAATAAAATCAAAAAATAATTAAAATGGCAACATCAATTAAAGCATCATTTAACCATTCGGCGGATAAAACATTCAAAGCATGTTTATCTTCAATTGCAACTTTAGGCTATAGTGTTTCTAACTCCCAAAAAGATAGCGGAATTATTGCGTTTGAAACTGGTCGTTCATTATGGACTTGGAAAGGTCAGAAATTAACATGCACTATCATTGAATTGTCAGAAGCAAAAACGGATATAATTATAAGTGGTGTTATGGCTGGATTTCAAATAACGGATTGGGGTGAAGCTGAAAAAATTGCAAATAAAGTTATGAAACAAGTTCAATCCACTTTAAATTAAAAAGTATGGAAACAAATAATTTATTAAAAATTATTGGTACTGCTTTAACCGTTGGACTATTCTTATTATTTGCATTTGGTTCTGGCGAATCAAAAAAAGCATCAGAACCGCCATCTGCAATTAACTCAGCCTACGAAAAACCAATTGTAGAAGAACCAGAAAAAAAAGAATGTTATCAATGTAAAGGAACTGGAATGATTACTTGCACAATGTGTGGAGGCACTGGTGTAAATAATATGGGAATGGATTGTGGTTGTGTAACGTATGTTGCAAATATGATAGCAATGGGAAAAGAACCTCATAGAACATCTTTGCGATGGACTTGTGAAAATTGTAAAGGAACAGGATCTGTAAATTAAAAAAAGTAACTTAAAGATGATGGGAAGTAAGAAATTAACTATAATTCATGTTTTTCTTCCGCTAATTATTGGGGGGCTAATCTACATTTCTTTTCGTAGCTTATCTTTGAGAATGTTTAATTGGTTTGAAATGGTAGGGATTAGTGAATTTACATCATTTATTCGTGCAATATTTAACCCATTAAAAGTTCATATTCCTTCTTGGACATATTTTTCCTTACCTGATGGGCTTTGGGTTTACTCTTTTTCATCAGCGTATTTAATTTTGTGGAGCAGCCAATTCAAAAAAGGTAAATATTGGTTGTTAATCCCACTCTTATTTGGGGCTATAATTGAACTAGCTCAAGGTTTAAAAATATTCCCAGGTACATTTGACATTTTAGACTTTACCTTTTGCATTATCGCTTTCACATTAAGTATTATAATTATTAAACCTAAAATTCAAAAATATGAAAAACAAAAACAAGTATTTTAAAATTATTAGCTCTACTCTTATTGCCGGAGCATTTTTATTCTTAGCCTTTGGTTCTGGAGAAAGTGACCCAAAAAAGGACGCAGAGGAGAGAATGGAAAATGTTTCTATTAATTCAACTTCAGCAAGTTTTGTTTATGAAAGAGCTTCTTTAGAAGCACAAAATCTTGCAACTTGTGGCATTGCTCAAAAAATTTGGACTATCGTACACGAAAACTCTTCAATTACAAATATTGATTTCGTAATTAAGGAGGAGTGTGAAGACTCGTATGGTAAGAAAAACAAATTTGAGACTAAAATTCATCTTGATAAAAATTGGCTGAACCAATGGGAAGCATCAAAATATGAAACAGCAGATGCTTTTTGTAACAAAATGTCCGAATTAGATATTTTCAGTTCTGAATGGCAAGCATGCTACCTATCGCATCAATATACACCGTAATAAAAACAATAATAATTTATATTAATCTCTAAACTCAAAAAAAATGACAAACAAAAACAAGTACATTAAAATTTTTAGCTCAACTTTAATAGTTGGTGTATTTCTATTTTTAGCTTTTGGTTCAGACGACTCTAAAAGCAGCAGTGGTAGCTCAAATTCAAGTTCAAGTAATTCTAATGATTCGCATATTTGCTCGACTTGCGGAAAAAAATATGAAGGTAGTGGATATGCAGCATTGTCTGATGGTGTTGGTGGCGATTTACGTTTGCAAGAAGGTGACCCACAATATGGTGTTTGTATTGAATGCAAGGACTGTGCTCAAAAAGCTATGGATAGAATGAATGAAGCAAGAAGGCATCAGGGCTATCAAGGAAATTGATTATTAGAAACCAACTTTTATGATGGTATTTTTAAGATTAATCACATAAAAGTAATTTTCTAAAAAAAAGTCAAAAAACATGAGAGGAAAAATATTTTTCGCAATTATCTGTGTCGTAATTCTTGGATGTAATGACAGGAGCAAAAAGGTAAAAGACCAAAAGGTAAAAAATGACTATCCAGCATATATTATTAAAAGTTTCATGAATGGATGTTTAGAAGATAATCCGAATCCAGACGTTACTCAAACATTGATTTGCTCGTGCTTAATGGAAAAAATACAAAGCAAATACACACTTGAAGAGTATCTCGAATTAAGCAAAGAACAGCATGGTTCAAAGTGGGACGACTATCAAATATTTTTAAACAAAGCGGCAGAAGAATGCATAAAAAATAACACAAATAAATAACACAAATTATGACGAATTTAAAAGATGGTTTAATTAATCCTAATCAACCTAAAAAAGGTGATGGATTAATCAATCCCAATAAGCGTAAGAAAGACGGAGATATAATTTCTCCTGATAAAAAAAAGAAAGATGATAAATCAATTCAACCTAAAAAGCAAACGTAATATGGACGAACTAATAAAATTTCATTTCGCAATCTTCGATGACCTTTTTAAGGGCGAAAAAAGCAATGTAATGACTGACAAAATAGAGAAACAAATCAGCGAAATAAAAGAAAAACTGAAAAACACATTCAATCCGGAAAGCAGTTTTTATACAAGTGCTTGCCATTATATTGATAAAGAGTTTGGAAATTATATAGACCAGAAAAAAGACAAGAACCAGTAATGTAGCTTCTTGATAATATGGTGGCTTAACCCAACTTATTTTGTAAATATGGCATTTACAGTAATAAATATGGCAAAAAACAAAAAAATTATAGTTCACGGAATTGACGTTGTTTTGTATGAGGACAACAAAGAGGATTTTATTTCACTTACAGACATAGCAAGATACCGAGATTCTGAACGCAGCGATTATCTTCTTCAAAACTGGCTATGAAACAGGAGCACGTTGAGCCCGCTCCACTGCATTTTTAATGCTGCGTAAGTGAAAATGATATATTTTACAGAAAATCCTTAAACTAAAAATTTTATTTAACGACATTAAAAATCCCAAAGTAACATGTATAAATTAATAGCATTAATAATTTTATTTAGCTTAAATAGTTTGTCGTTTTCCCAAACTAAAACCACTACCTATAAAAACAAAAGTGGTAATCCAATAGGTTATTCAAAGCAAAATGGCAATAAAACAGTATATTACAATAAATCTCATAACAAAACTGGTTCTTCAAAAAGCACCAATGGCAATACAACATTTTATAATAAGCAGGGAAATAAAATTTTAACGGCTAAAAGGAAATGAAAAGTAACCTTTGTAAAGTAAATGCTCAATTTCCGTAGCTGAAAGATTGTTAGTTAAGTGGGTTTATGAGTTTTCGAGAAACAAACTGATCATATCTACCAACAGAATTTCATCCATAATATTACATTCGTTTCCGTAATATTTGAGTTTGTTTTCTATCTTATTACTCATTTTTGGCTTAGTTTTTAAACGTTCATGATTCATGAACAATACAATATAATGAACAAAATTGTAATATTAAAGTTCATAATTTTTCAGAATGCCATTCGCATAACCCTGTTTAAGTATACTTTCAGCAATAGTAATAAACAAAATGTCAATTGACGTTTTGTTTATTAATAAAATGATTTCAATCTGACAATTTTCATCATTTTTTTGTAAAGATTACTTCGACATTTAGTACCTTCGCCTGACAACGACCGCTCAGTGTGACAAAGACCACTCAGTGTGACGATGACCACTCAGTGTGACAAAAACAAACGAGGCAGTCCTTTTGAGACAGCCTCGTTTTTAAAATTACAACAACCGCTTACATCCAAGCAGATAATATACCGCCCATAATGGCTAAACATATAATCCAAAATCCACAATGAATAGCTACATATTTAAAACTTTTGCGTTCAAACATAGAGTTAATTCCAATGATGGGGGTTACAAACAATAAGCCCGTCATAGTTCCATGTAAAGCGCCATGCATAAAGGTACGGTGCCCTAAGCCTACTAAATCCATCGTTGACTTATAAATACTGCCTTCTGGAGTTGTAGCATCTTTTATTTGTTCTTGAAAATCAAAAAATGCAGACGTAATATGAAATTGATGAATCACATTAAATTGCAAACTCATCGCTAATAAAAAACTTAAAAAAATACTTACACTAAATATAACCGCCATATTGCCTGCTCTTAATTGTACTTCTGTAAGTCCGGCTTCTTTCATCCAAGCAGTACCAAGTACTTTAGGGTTATACCAAATCATTCCAATAATCATTGGCACAGCGGCCGATACTAAAATTGCTAAAAAATTCATATTCATCACTCAATTGGTTTAGGGGTTAAATTCAAATATATAAGTTAATTATTACTTAAGCAATTTTGTAATAATTCATCATTCTTAATAAAAATTACTATACTAAAATAATTTAGCAATTATTTAATTTTTATGGTATTCTATTTTTGTTTAAATTTATTTGATTGAATTAAATTTATAAAATTGACCGGCTTCAAAATCATTGATTATCAATCTTATTAACCTTGTTTTTAAATAAATAATAACACAACTAATCTCTAAACTTATGAAAAAACTATTACTACTTTTTGCAGCTGTTATTACATTAAAAACTCAAGCAAAATCAATTTCTGATTTGTTAGTGCCTAATGCTTACGAAGCATCCTTCAGAAAAGCATATAGCCTTAATCCTTCGGTACCTAAAGGTGTGTTAGAATCCATTGCTTTTTCTCAAAGTCGTTTTTATCATTTAAATGATAATCAGCCTGCCAGTTGTATTGGGTACCCAAAGGCTTATGGCGTTATGGGATTAACCGAAAACGGACAAGGTTATTTCAGAAATAACTTAATTTATATTTCTCAATTATCAGGTTACTCAGTAACTGATATAAAATCTGATCCAGAAAAAAACATCTTAGCGTATGCGAAGGCATTCTCGATATTACAAACCCAACAATCTATTTCAGGAAATAATTTAGCAGATTATAAACCTGTTTTTGTAGCACTAAGCGAATTACCCTTAACGGCTAATTTACAAAGTGATTTTGCGATGAACTCGCATTTATACCAATTATACTGGTTTTTAACGCAAGGTGAATTTCAAGATTTTTATAGCTTCCCTGATTATGGAATTAATCTTCAAACAATTTTTGGTAATAATTACGATATACTTAGTGCTAATTCAATTGTCATAAGTCCTACTTCTGTTACCAATAATACTGGAGCAACCTACCGTTCGTCTGGCGTTATTAATTCTGTGATGTCTGCCGATTATCCTCCAGCGTTATGGGTAGCAGCTGGGTCTTGTAATTATAGTTTCCGAAGTGGAGCTGCCATTACAGCTGTTACAATACATGATGTAGAAGGGTCTTATGCTGGTTGCATCTCCTGGTTTCAAAATTGTGCAGCAAGTGTATCTGCTCATTACGTGGCTCGTAGCTCGGATGGGCAAATTACGCAAATGGTTTTAGAAGTAAATAAAGCATGGCATGTTGGTTCCGAAAACCCTTATACCATAGGTATTGAACACGAAGGTTATGTAAATCAAACCGGATGGTACACCATGGCAATGTATCAAGGTAGTGCTAATTTAGTAAAAGATATTTGTTCAAGTAATGCTATCAATCCTTTACGTACTTATTTCGGACCAGGCTGTAGTGGCTCAACCGCTCAATGTTTGCAAGGAACTTGTGTAAAAATAAAAGGACATCAAATGTTTCCCAGTCAAACGCATGATGACCCAGGTCCAAATTGGAATTGGGAAACCTATTATAAATTAATTAATAATACACCTACTATTACAACTCTTACGGCAACAGGCGGTACGTTTTATGATACTGGCGGTGCAAGTGCTAACTATGGCGATGATGAGCGTAAACTATGGTTATTTCAGCCATCAGGCGCTACTTCTATAAGCATGAATTTTACGTCTTTCGCTGTAGAAAATGGATTTGATTACATGTTCATTTATGATGGAGCTACTACAAACTCTCCATTAATAGGCAAATACACAAATAATGTTTCCCCCGGAAATATAAATTCAACTGGTTCAAGTTTATTAATTGAATTCCGTTCAGATTGCGCTTCTAACCTTGCCGGTTGGGCAGCCACATACACTAGTAATGCTGTACCAACTAGCACTACTGTAGCTGATATTACTGCTCCTACTACTTTAGCATCATCGGTCGGCGCTTGGAAAACAACTAACTTTACCGAAACCTTTACAGATGCTGATAATGCGGGCGGTTCAGGATTAGATAAAAGTTTTTATCAGGTAATTGATTATAATGGAACTGAGTGGAGAGGTAATTATACACATGGTTTTTTCTCAGATAATTTCGATTTAGCTATTCACCCAGAATGGACACAAAAAGTAGGAACATGGGGCATTAATACCAATGCCTTAGAGCAATCGGATGAAGTAAGTGTTCCAGCTTCTAATACCAATATTTATGCGGCGCTAACCCAAACATTGTCTAATCGTTATTTATACAATTTTAAAGCAAAGATAAGTGGCACTGGCACTAATCGTCGTGCAGGGTTTCACTTTTTTTGTGATGCACCGGATAGTGTTAATAGAGGAAACAGCTACTTTGTATGGTTTAGATTAGACAATCAAACCGTACAACTTTACAAAACATCATATTCTGGTGGTGTTAATACATTTGGGTCTCCTACATACAGCGCTACGGTAAATTTAGTTGCAAGTCAGTGGTACGATTTTAAAGTTATTTACGATCGAATTACTGGCAAAATGAATGTATATAAAGATAACTCGTTAATTGCAACGTGGACCGACCCTACCCCTCTAGCAAGCGGAAAATATATTTCATTTAGAAGTGGTAACGCAATTTGGAGTTTAGATGAAATTAAGGTGTATCGTTCACGTGCTGTATCTTCTGCTACTGTTTCGGTAGGTAGCGGAAATGCTTACGACGCACGTTACCAAAATACTAACCCAACAACAAATTCTTGTAAAGTAAAATCAATTGTAAACGATGTGGCTGGTAATTTATCGTCTATTTATTATGATGATGTTAATATTGATTGGACAGTTCCAACATCTGTTACAATTATTAACGATGGAAAAAATGCAGACATCAACACCGTTGTTACCAGCGATTCTTTATCCGCCAATTGGTCTTCTTCAAAAGATCCAAATTCGGGCATTTCAAAATACTGGTATTCAATTGGAACAACGCCAGGTGCGTTAAATACACGCTCGTGGACAAGTAACTTAGGCGATACGCTTGTTACCGCTAAAAGCTTAACATTAACTGCTGGACAAGTATATTACTTCAATGTGAAATCAGAAGATGGTGCAGGACTATTTAGTAGTGTGGTTAGTACAAATGGGCAAACAGTTACGGTTGCTACAGGCGTAAAAGATATGCAAGAAAGCAATTTAATATCAGTGTATCCAAATCCTTTTACGCATAGCTTTGAAGTAAGCGTAACGCTAACCACAGATAGCGATGTAGATTTATCTATTGTAGATGCGCTAGGAAAAGAAGTGATTCAATTTCACACCAAAGAAAGTAAAGGTACCTTTACCAAAACTATTGATGTCAATTCTTTAGGACTAAGTAGCGGCAGTTATTTTGTAAAAGTGAAACTCAACTCTAATGTGTTGTACAAAAAAATGATTAAGAATTAAACGTTCTTCTGCGTTTATAAAAAATAAACAGTTGGCAGACCTTCAAGGTTTTGAAAACCTTGAAGGTCTTTGCTTTGATGCTTTAATCCTCCTAAACATACAGGAATTCCTCTTGCAATTTGCTATATTTTTTCGTAAATTCGTTTGACTAAAATACATATCAAATGAAACATCTCCTTATTATTTTTGCTTGTAGTTTGTTGTTTACTAATTGCAAGAGAAAACATTATTATTGTCTTTGCTCTGGTAATCAAGGAACAGGTTACTATAAAGATTACGGCACTTACTTTACGACTAGAGAATCTAGTTTTAAAAAAGATTGCGATTCCCATAAAGTTAATACAAATACGACTTGTGATCTAATTGGAGAGTAACTCATTAGTAATAAAAACACAATAATTAAACCCACACACATTATCCAATGAAACATCTCCTTATTATTTTTACGTGTAGTTTGTTGTTTACAAATTGTAAACGAAACCATTATTATTGCAGTTGTTATGGCGGAACAGGTTACTATAAAGATTACGGCACTCAATTTGCGACTAAAGAATCAACATTAAAAAAAGATTGCGACTCTCATTTAACTGCAGGTCCAGGTGCATATTGTCATCTTCGTGGTGAGTAAAATATATAAACCATTATCCAATGAAAAACCTCCTTATTATTTTTGTTTGTAGTTTGTTCTTTACTAATTGCAAGAGAACCCATTATTATTGTAATTGCTCTGATAATAAAGGACCCGGCTACTCTAAAGATTGGGGTACACAGTTTGCAACCAAAGAATCTCAACTTAAAAAAGATTGTGATTCGCATTTCCAGTCAGGTCCAGGTGCATATTGTAATCTTAATGCTGAGTAAGTATTAATATAAAAACACAATAATTAAACCCACACACATTATCCAATGAAAAATCTTATTATTATTTTTACGTGTAGTTTGTTATTTACTAATTGTAAACGAAATCATTATTATTGTAATTGTCTTGATGGTAATGGAACTGTTTACTACAAGGATTACGGAACTTACTTTACGACTCGAGAATCTAGTTTTAAGAAAGATTGCGACTCTCATTTAAGCGCAAGTCCAGGCACAAGGTGCACGCTTGTTGCTGAGTAAAATATATAAACCATTATCCAATGAAAAATCTTATTATTATTTTTACGTGTAGCTTGTTGTTTACTAATTGTAAACGAAATCATTATTATTGTAATTGTTACGATAATAATGGCCCCATTTACGTGAAAGATTATGGCACCTACTTTACAACTAAAGAATCCAAACTTAAGAAGGATTGTGACTCTCATTTAGTCAATGCAAATACGACTTGTAATCTAATTGCAGAGTAACTCATTAGTAATAAAAACACAATCATTAAAAAAACACATACTATGTTTAAAATACTCAATTTTATTATTACTACAGGCTGTTTACTGTTTACTAATTGTAAGAGAAACCATTATTATTGTAATTGTATAGATGCTAATAGTTCGTATTATTATCAAAAGGATTATGGTACGTTTTATTCAACCAAAGAATCTGATTTAAAAAAAGAATGTGATTCACACAAAATAAATTCAAGCACAACATGCCAACTTTTTGCGGAATAAAATTCATTAGAAATAGTAACAAATTAATCAAACCTACATTATGTTTAAAATAATCAACGTCATAATTGCGATAAGCTGTTTGCTCCCATTATCAATAAATGGGCATACCAGTCGATAACCACTCGACTATTAATGATAAAGAAGACACTGGAGTTAGTACCATTAATTTTGTACATAAAAAAGTCCCTCAACAACTAGTTAAGGGACTCTTTATTATTTGGTAAAATTATCGTTGTACAACAATTTTCTTAAAACCTATCTGTTTATTAATAGACCATACTTTTACAAAATAAACACCGTTTGATAAGTGAGTAATATTAAACACTTCTTTATTATTTTTTAAGGTTGATGATAAAACGACTTGTCCAAATGCATTTGTCATTTCGATAGTAACCATTGCATTTGGTTCTATCCCCTCTCCTTTGGAGAGGGCTAGGGTGAGGCTTTCATTAGCAGGATTCGGTAATATAGTAAGATAATTACCGTCTATTAATTCATTGATGCCAACACTAGCGCCTATTGCCATAAGCGTTACTGAACCTGATGTTAGTGGCGAAATAACACCCCTCGCATTAGATTGATTAGCTTGAGATAAACTCAACTCTAATGTGTTGTACAAAAAAATGATTAAGAATTAAGCGTTCTTCTGCGTTTATAATAAATAAACAGTTGGCAGACCTTCAAGGTTTTGAAAACCTTGAAGGTCTTTATTTCTCCTCAGCATTCCATAAAAAAAGTCCCTTAACTAATTGTTAAGGGACTTTTTATTTTTTATTGAAATTATATTTATTATAATCCTAACTCTTCTTGATCCATGTATAAACGCTGTAAACCTTCAGCAAAATCATACCCTTTATCAGCAATAATGGTTTGCCCTCTAATACCATCCATTAGGCCACTACACATAATGTATGCTAATTTTGCAAACTCTTCTAATTCAATGTGTGTACCTGGAATATCATATTTTGCAATAAACTCTTTCCACTCATTACCAAGGGTTGATAATAAAGAATCCGTTAATACAGGACGTGTTCTTAACACATTAAAAATAACTTCTTCATCATAAAAATGATAAGTCAAATATTTTACTAATACTTCGTTTAATGCTTTAGTAGCAGCAGCAAAATCATAGTTTTTATGGAATCTATCTGGTCCGTGTGATGATAAGGCAATTACGTATTTTGGATATTCTCCTATAACGGCTTTCATTTGGCGGGTATACTCTACCATTGGCCAACAGCTGTATTCAATGCTCTTTAACAAAGAACCTTCATTATAATCATCAAGGCTTTTTACCAAATTCGCAAACGATACGTTTGAAATAAATACATCTAAACGACCAAAACGATTTTTAATGTCCGTTAATAATTCAATCGTATCTTCATTATTAATAACGTCCGATTGCTTGATGTATGGCGCCGGTAAGCCTTTAGACGTAAACTCCGCAATGATATCTTCTTCTTCAATACTTCCCCAACCGTAAGTAATAACTACCTGATCGCCGTGTTTAGCAAATTGCATCGCTATTTCTTTTCCTATTCCTTTGCTGCCGCCGGTTACTAAAACCACGCGTTGTTTGCTAATATTTGACATAATTTTCTTGTATGGTTTTTAATATTTCTGTTTGATCAAAAGTAAGTTCATGCATCATGGTTTCGATGCTGTATGTTTCTTCAAAAGTTTTACGACGTGTCATACTCTGGTATCTTTTCAATACCGATAACGCCTTACGTGGCTTATCCGACATGGCTTCCGCTAATTGCTGTGCTTTATCTAACACATCAGCTTTTGGTAATATATAATTGAAGTTTGTTTTTCCTATTAAGTGTCGACCTTGGTAAAACATACCTGTGTATTGCATTTCTTGCGCAATAGCTGGCGACATATAATGTTCCATTAATTTAGTTATGCCCATGCCGGGCGTAAAACCCATATTCATAAAGGAACATCCATAACGGCTTTCTTCGGCTAAAATAGCAATATCAGCGCATAACCCTAAGGCTAATCCGCCACCAATCGCATGCCCTTCCATTGCTGCAATAACAGGGATAGGGATATCTAACATCATTTTTGATAATATAATATCTACCGGCTTAATTTCTTTTTTACAGAGCTTAACTAACGTCTCTAAATCAGCCCCTGAATTAAAAACATCAGCTGTGCCTATCATGATAAGTACTTTAAAGGTTTCATTGTTTTTTACCTCTGTAATACAGGCAATTAACTCTTCTATAAAATGGGGAGTTAAGCCATTTTTACCTTTTACATCCTTCATTTGCAACGAAGCAATACCGGCATCATCGGCGGTTAGGGTTACTAGGGTATGACTTTTAAAAAAATCCATCGTTTTTAGAGTTAATTTGTAGCCAAGATACAAGTTTTTATCAATTTGAAATAATACATAGTCCATTTAAACCACATAGAAACATAGGAAACATAGTTTATAAATAAGCATTCTTCTATGTGAACTATGTGCCTATGTGGTTGGACTATTTATTTATTTATTTATTATGATTGGTATTAGACGTAAAAATAAGAGAGCAAAAATAATAAAATAATTAATTCTAGCTAATTTGAACTCACATAATTAAACAATCAAAGACTAAAACTGTTTATAACTAAAAATAAGGTCGCATATTTTTTATAAATCTATCAAGGTTATTATGTAAAAATTATTAAATTTGCTCCCTTAATAAAAATTAACCAAAACAATACAATTATTTAAAATGGAAAGACAAGAAATTTTAGCCGTTATTGAAAAGCACTTAATGAAATCTGTACCAGGTATTACTGAAAAAATCGAAGAACAAAAAACGTTTATGGATTATGGCGCTAATAGCTTAGATATCGTTGAAATCGTATCTGGTTCTATGCGTGAATTGAAAGTAAAAATACCTCGTACCGAATTATCTGACATCAAAAATATCGCTGGTTTAGTTGATAAATTTGTAGTAAACGCTAAGTAATTCATACGATGACTGACTCTTTTTTAGATTTTTCGGGTAAAGTAGTGCTTATCACGGGTGGCACAAGAGGTATAGGTTTAGAAACAGGCTTGTCTTTCGCTAAAAGAGGCGCGCAGTGTGTATTAACTTATAATTGGGGCGACCATGATGAAGCGGCTATCAATGCTGCATTTGCCGAGAAAAAAGCACTTAAGCCTATTTATTTAAATGCCGACGTTTCTAAAAACGAAGATACAAAAGCATTATTACAAGAATTGAAATCGCAGGGCTTTACAGGCATTGATATTTTTATCAGTAATGTATCTGGAGCCATGGTAATTAATGCTTTTGAAGATTATACCTTAAAAGGATTGAAGCAAAGTATTTCGTATTCAAGTTTCCCTATGGTATCTTATACTAAAGAGATATTTAATGCATTTGGAAAATACCCTAAATACATTATGGGCGTTTCTTCTACAGGACCCGTAAACTACTCGATAGGTTACGATTATGTAGCAGCTTCAAAAACAGTGATGGAAGTATTTGTAAAATACATGAATTACCGTTTACGTAAGCATGGCGTAGTTATTAACGCCGTTCGTTCTCGTGCTATTAAAACTAAATTATTTGAAAATACATTTGGAAAAGATTTAATTGAATTTGCTGCTAAATTTGTTCCTGATAATTACTGGATTGAACCAATCGAATTAGCGGAAGCTATTGTTGGCTTATGTTCCGGTTATTGCGACACCATTAGCGGACAGATTGTTACGGTTGATAAAGGAACCAGCTTCTTCGATAACTTAATGGAAATCTACACTAGATCACAAAAAAAGAAATTAAAAACAGCATAATAAAAATTTTAAAAATCCAACTAACAACGTTGGATTTTTAGATTATACTAACATATAAAAATCAAATACTTATGGAAAACACACTTGATGAAAGCTTAGTGAAACACGTTAGAGAAAATTACTCTAGTTACACGTATGATATGTTTATGATGAATATGTCGGCTGATTTGGAAGAAATGGAATTATTTTCTGAATATGTAGATACATTGAATGAGAAAAAAATGTACACGTTTGAGGCTGCCCGTGCAGGTACACAAACAACTGAAACAGATTTAGCACGTGAAAACGGAGAAATTGTTCACGTGGTTAATTTATCAAGTTACAATTATTTAGGCTTCAGTTACCATCCTGATGTGATTAAAGCCGCTCAAGATGCCGTAGCAAAATATGGCTTAGGCGCATCTAGTTCGCCTGTTATCAGTGGCACTTACACCATACATAAACAATTAGAACAAGCTTTAGAAAAGTTTTTTGATTTACCCGATCGTGGTGTTTCTTTATTTACTTCTGGCTATAGTGTTAATTTAGGGGCTATCTCTGCATTCATTAAACCTGGCCATCAAGTGATTATGGATGCTAATTCTCACATGTCAATTGTAGAAGGTGCTAAATTATCCGGAGGCGAAATGTCGTTCTTCAGACATAATGATATGGCACATTTAGAAGAATTATTAAAAGAAAAATGTGATGATTTTACCCGTGTATTAATTTGTGTAGAAGGAATTTATAGTGGTGATGGCGATTACGGAAATTTAAAAGAAGTAGTTAGATTAGCCAAACAATATGGTGCCTTTACCTTAGTAGATGAAGCCCACTCGGCTTTAGTAGCTGGCGATAACGGACGTGGCGTATGCGAAAAACAAGGCGTATTAGCGGATGTTGATTTGTATGTGATGACGTTTAGCAAAGCCTTTGGTGGTGTTGGCGGTGCGGTGTATGCAAAAAAATCAATTATCAAATACATGAACTGGTATGCAAGATGCCGTATGTTCTCTTGCGCATTAGACCCTGCCGTTACAGGCGGCATGGTAAAAGTAATTGAATTAGCGAATGGCCCATTAGGCGACGAAAGAAGAAAACGTTTAAAATCAAACGCCACTTTTTTCAGAGGTTTATTAAATGGAAAAGTAAAATTAAGCGAAGGCGATGCGTGGGTAGTTATTGTTCATTTTGGAGTAGAAAGTAAAACCTTAGGATTAAACGATTTTTTACAACGTGCCGGTTTAGATACAAGCATCATTCAATTTCCTGCAGTACCGCGTAACGAAGCGCGTATCAGAATGTTTGTTACATCTGAACACACACACGAACAATTACAAAAAGCAGCAGACGTTATTATTAAAGCAGCTGAGAAATTCGATTTTTTATTAAATAAGAGAACCTCTATTTAATCCCTTTTTCATCGTTGAACGGCATGCTTGAAAGCCTCAAATACTTATGTATTCTACGTTTTCAAACATTTGTTCGCCTCGAAAAATGAATTTCTAGAGATTCCCATAAACCAATTAAATTCTCCAAATCAATAACTCAAAAACTCAACAATTGATATGAAAAAAACAGCATTAGTTACAGGAGGCTCATCAGGATTAGGATTGGCATTGGCTCAAAACTTAGGTAAACAAGGTTACAACGTTGTTGTATTGGCGCGTAATCAAGAAAAAATTAACAAAGCCGTTGAGTCATTAACCGCTATGGGCGTTACCGCTAAGGGTATCTCTTGTGATATTACCAATGAAGCAGGCTTAAAAGAAGCCGCCAATCAAGTAAAAGCTGAATTTACAAATATTGATTACTTAATATTAAATGCAGGAAGTGTAACAACCAAATTAGTTTCTGATTACACCAGTGGTGCCGAAATGAAACAGGATTTAGAAGTAGATTTATGGGGTACTATTTTATCAGCTCATGTATTTTTACCTTTATTAAAATCAGGATCAAAAGTAGTAATGATTTCTTCCGGGTTTGGATTAATGGGAGCTGCAGGATATTCGATGTACTGTGCTGCTAAAGCGGGTATCATTAATTTTGGCGAATCTTTGCGTCGCGAGTTATTAAGCAAAGGCATTAATGTGTATACTGCTACCCCTGGCGATATGGATACACCGCAGTTTCATGAAGAAGTTAAAAACTCTCCAGCTTGGATGAAAACAGGTTCGCCCCGTAAAACCATGAAAGCAGAAGATGTAGCCGCTAAAATTTTAAACCAAGCACAAGGGCATAAAAAATATTTAATTGTACCTTCAGGCGATGTGAATAGCTTAGTGATATTAAGTAAATTATTGCCACGTAAATTCCGTGATACCTTATTAGATAAAATGTTTCCGAGACCATAATTTTTTCGATTCAGATAAACAAAAAAATCCCCATCAACTATTTTGATGGGGATTTTTAGTTAAACACTAATCATCAACTACCTAAACTATAATAGCTGTTTTTACTTGACTATAAGCACTCTTACCCGTTTTGCTAATACTGTAGTATCTTACAGAAATATTAGACCCTGGCGTTTGGTTAGTTAAAGTTACTTTAGAAAGACTTGATGATATTAATTCTAACCAGGTAGTGCCACCATCTGTGCTATACTCATACACAAAAGCTTTTTCGTTAGCTTGACGAGGTACACTCACTTGCAGTTTACCATTACCTATCGCATTTAAGGTTAATTCAGTTACACCGTTATTACCGCCATTAACTGCTATCTGCAAACCAGCTGCAGTAATAATAGCATTTGGCGTGGTTGTATTATTAGCTGTAAGTTCTATGTGTGCTTTCAAAAAAATAAAAGCACTTAATAAGACTCGTTCTTGCTCGTGCATATACACCGTATCGGCTGTGTTACCATTACTGGCAACTACCGACGCATTATGTAAATTAGTAATGAGAGTTTGTATAGCAGGATAGGTGATGGGCATACTACTTGCCGGTAAGTAGCCACTACTTTGCATACTATCTTTTATATTTTGTGCTTTGGTTACTTTATCATTTATTGATAAATTACTGAAACCTAAGACTGATTTTATTAAATTATTCATGAGTTCTATTTTTTAAAGATTGATGTTTGATTTATTTATTAAACTGATACTCTATTGCAAAAGAATGTACGTTGCTTTTAAATTGTTCCGTGTTATCCCTTTTATAAAATGTGTTTACTTTAAATGTCTCATCATACGTTGCTCCTTTTTTTATAGCTAATTAGATACTATAACGGTA
>JAYVDU010000150.1:0-17099 GCA_043749245.1 Bacteroidota bacterium
AGATTTTTGTTTATATTTGAAATACGTTCTTTAAATAACACACTTCTGGCTCAAACACTATAGCAGGTTATTATCCTCTTGGGGACTGTAACTCAAAATCGATCATACTTAAACCAGTGCTAACGGTACGGGTTCAATAATTAAAAGCAAGGCGATGAAGTGGCCAAGAAAAAATAGATTATGAAAGTTGAAAAATTAAGTAAACGATTAATAACATATTGATTATAAGAGTTCTAATACTCGTCCTTGTTTTAGCGATAGCGGTAACGAGGACGAGATGGGGTTCTGATATCCGTTTCATGACATAAATTAAAATGGAAAGCTTCAAAATCATTCATTTTTAATTTTAACGGAATAATAAAATTAAAAAATATTTAATCTGATAACTTAAAATCATTTTGAGCCCCTTTAGCATCATTTAATTTATCTCGTTTATATATCCCTCTTAAATAATAAGCTATTTTAAAATCAGGTTTACTTTCAATTGCTTTATCAAAGTATTTGAGCGCATCTTTATCGCTTAAATTACTTTTTAATTGAGCAATTAAAAGATAAATTATTTCACTTTTTTTATAAGCATTAGTACTTTCAAGTAATTTATTTAATAAAGGTGTAAATATTTTATTTAATACAATTGAGTCATTAATAAAAGCAAAAGTGAAATTTATGGTTGTATCTATATCTTTAATCAAAACGTATTTATTTTCGAGTAACTCATAATTTGGAAAACTTTTTTTATTTAGTTTTTCGCTAAAATTATAGGCATAAATGGATAGCGGGTTATCATTGCAGTAATCGTAAGCCCATTTAACGTACTCTTCATTATTATTACCATATAATAAACAAAACAACTTAGATTTTAAAAGAAATTCATTAGAATTAATTTCATTAGAATTAATAGTACTTAATACCGTGTTAATTTTATTAAAGTTTCCTAATCCAAATAAACTAATACACTTATATACCTTCATTGACATAATCGAACTATAATCAGTAGATTTATAATCATCAATAATATTTATGGCAGACTTATAATCTTTAAGCATTATAAAAGATATAATTTTATCTGCTGTAAGTGAGTATTCTTCTTCAGTGCCTTTGGTAGTTAATTTTAAACCATTCTCACTATACTGAAGCGCTTCATTGTATTTTTTCTCAACTAAGCTTATAGTTACTAATTGATTATATATGTCAAAGGTTTTCCTTGTATTTAGTAAACTTAAAAAACATTGTTTTGCTTCATCGTATTTTCCCATTTTTAAACTGAATGAGCCTCTATAATGTAATCCATCTTCATCCGTTGGATTGTCTTTAGAGTACTTTCGGTAATACTCTAATGCGTATTCTTTTTTATTCAGTTTTGCATAGCATATTCCTAATTCTAAGTTCACCCTAAATCTTTTATTATTAATACTATCTATATCTTTAAAATTTATAATAGCGCTAGAAAAATTACCTAAAAATTGGTTTGACTTTCCTTCATAAAAAAGAAAATAATCATTCTGTATTGTTTTTTTCATTAACCCTTCCTTAGCTTTATCTATAACCGCTTGGTATTCCTTTAAAATAAATAGAAGTCTTATCTCGCTCTCTAATCTACCTTCAAAATTTGGATTTATAGTTTTAAGTTTATTCAATGCTTCATACCACAGTGCATTATTATCTAGCCCTTCATATACTTTTGCTAATATAAGGTATGCTTCAGCTGTTGGTCTTATATTATTTGCTTTAATAAGTAGTGTTTCAGCTTCAGTGTATTTTTTTAAATAAAAATAAGCTTGTGCTTTACCTATATATACCTCTTCTGAATTATTTTTTATAAGTTGTGCTTTATCAAAATAATGTAAAGCGCTATCCGTGTTATTAAATTTTAGATAAGATTCTCCTATATATTCTAAGGTTTCAAAATTATTAGGTTTTAACTTATCCGCTTTCTTTAAATATGAAATGGAGTTAGAATAATCTTTAAGATAATAGCTATTATAACCAAGATAATAATAAGCAACCCGATTTAAAGAGTCCATCTCTATTACCTGTTTAAAATCAGCATTAGATTCTTGAAAATCTAATAGCACGCTTTCAGACATCCCTTTTAAAACTAAGGCAAGTTTTTGATTACCTATTTTATTTCGTATAATAAACTGAAAAGACGCTACCGCTTCTTTATGTTGGTAACTTCTAGATTGAGATTGAGCTTTAACAAAGTTTGCTCCTTCGTTTAAAGAGTCTTTTACCAAAACTTTTTCAGCTAATTTTATTGCTGGTAAATAATTTTTCTCCTTATAAAACAATTGAGCACTGCTAACAAAATACGAAGTACTATCTTCGTGAAAATTATTAGTTTGGGACTTTCCATTAAAAAACAGAGCTATAAAGGCGAGTATATATATAATTGTTTTCATAATATTCAATATTTTATCATCGTGTAAAAGTAGTTTTTTTTAAGTAACTCCTAATCTGTTCATTAATCTCCTCAGGTTTTTTTGATTTAACCTCAGCTTTGCTCCCCCTGCTTTCACGCATATACGCTAACGCAACACACAGGCTCCGCTGCTTTTGTAAAGCTAAGGAATACTCCGTGTTTTTGCTACTTGTTTTCATTGGTGTTTGAAGCATAATAATTTATTTTACTACAAGCATTTTATTAGTATTTGTCAGTTAATCAAATATAAATATCAAATGAATACGCTAGTATAAATCACACCCTGTAAGGCGGTTGGCTATAGGTAATAATCCTTGAAGGTTTTTAAAACCTTCAAGGATTAATATTAAGGGTTTAATGCTTATTCGATGATCATTTCATAAGGCAAGCGAGCTTGAACGCCTTTTAATTGCAATACATTTTTTAATTGTTTAATGTAAATGTATTGTTCGCCAAGGTTGGTTTTCATGGCGCGAGTTTCCATTTCTTCTTTACCGTTACCTAATAATTCTTGTAAAGGATCTTTTTGTTTAGGGAGATCTATTAGTTTGTAATTAGGTAGTTTGGCCATTTTAACGGCATAAGCAATCGCATTAGAGATACCGCCTAACTCATCCACTAAATGTATTTTAAGAGCGTCTGCTCCGCTCCACACTCTACCTTGACCTATACTGTCGATGTTGTTTTTTTGTGTGTGACGGCCTTGCGCTACTTTCGTAATAAATACATCGTAAATACGCTCTACACTTTGTTGGATATAATCATATTCAATACCTGAAGCGCTTCTTAATATAGTTCCTACATCACTGTGTTTGTTTGTATTTACAGTGTCAACGGTGATTCCTAATTTTTCTGATAACGCTTTTTGAGCATTTGGTATCATGCCAAATACACCAATAGAACCCGTAATGGTATTTGGTTCAGCAAAAATACGATCGGCTGCACAGCTAATGTAATAACCTCCACTGGCTGCTACATCACCCATAGATACGATAAATGGTTTTGCTTTTTGAGCCAAAATTGTTTCTCTCCAAATCACATCACTTGCTAAAGCACTGCCACCAGGTGAATTTACACGAAATACAATCGCTTTAATTGAAGTATCTAATCGGGCATCTTTAATGGCTTTGGCAATTTCAACGCTACCAATTTTATCATCGTCGCCTTCGCCACTTACAATTTCACCTACTGCATAAATAATGGCTACTTTGTTTTTAGATTTGACAACAACATCTGGTGCTTGGGTATATTTATCAAGAGTTACAAAGGAAATTTTATCTTTTTCAGTAAGATTAATTGTTTTTTTAATAGTGCTAAATACTTCATCTTCGTATTTTAATTCATCCACTAACTTATATTTTACAGCATCTTCAGGCGTTCTAATTAATAAATCGTTAGCCATTGCATTGATTTCATTGATGGTAATGGCTCTGCTTTTGCTAATGCCTGTAATCATGTGATTCCATAAAGAACCTAAATACGTTTCTACTTGTGCACGGTTGGCTTCGCTCATTTTATCAAGCATAAAGGGTTCAATAGCGCTTTTAAATTTACCGTGACGAAATATTTGAACTTCAACATTTAATTTCTCTAGCATATTTTTAAAAAATAGCATTTGAGAACTTAAGCCTTTAATTTCTAAAGCTCCTTGTGGGTTTAAAAACAGTTTAGAAGCTGTAGATGCCAAATAGTAAGCTTTTTGAGAGTATGCTTCTGAGTAAGCATAAATAAATTTCCCTGACGATTTAAAATCTAATAAAGCATTTCGTATTTCTTCTAAGGTGGCAAAACCAGCAACGGGTTCACTGATTTCTAAATAAATTCCTTTAATGTCCTTGTCAGCTTTCGCTTTTTTAAGATTTGCTAAAATATCATTTAACCCAATACTCGCTTTTGGCATCAATGGTCCTAAATCAAGATTTTCAAAGGGATTTTTAACGCTTCGTTCTTTAATTTCTCCATTTAAATTGAGTTTTAATACGGTATTTTCTTTTGATGTGTAGGATTTATCACCATCCATAGTGTCTTTTAAGACGCCCATAACAGAGGCAACAACGATTAATATGACAATAATACCTGTGATTAAAAGTCCTAGAATTGAGCCGAAAAATGCTCCGAAAAATTGTTTCATGTGTTTGTTTTATGGTTTTTAAATGTCACATGGAATACGTCATACCATTTCTGTTAATACTCAACTATTTTTGAGCATGACTATTTCATGTGTTTGTTTTTTGGTTTTTAATTGTAACATGGAATACGTCATACCATTTCTGTTAATACTCAACTATTTTTGAGCATGACTATTTCATGTGTTTGTATTTAAAAGTAAAATATTGATTAAAAGTATGATACTTTCATTTACATTTACCAATAATTATATGAATGTAGCTTATTTATGTTTGGGCGGTAATATAGGCAATAGAGAAACCTCTTTACAGCTGGCAATTTCAGAAATTTCGGAAAGAGCAGGGCAATTGGTGTCTGCATCAAAAATATATCAAACGGCAGCCTGGGGCGTTTCTAACCAACAACCTTATTTGAATGTTTGTGTTGCTGTTAACACACTATTATCAAGCTCTGAATTAATGGATGTGTTGCTGGATATTGAAAAACAATTAGGTAGAGAAAGACCTGATGATGAAATATACGCGTCAAGAACCATTGATATCGATATTTTATTTTACAATAAGGATTGTATTAATACTCCTAAATTATCTATCCCTCATCCGCGCTTACATTTAAGGAAATTTGTACTAGTTCCTTTATGCGATATTATTCCAGATTTCTTGCATCCTGTTTTAAATAAAAGTATATTTAATTTGTTAAATGACTGTGACGACGAATTAGAAGTAACGCTTTATAAATAAAAAATATGTTTATTAGTATAGAAGGAAATATAGGATCTGGAAAAACGACCTTAGCCAAAGCGCTTGCTAAACAATTAAAAGCAACGTATTTGCCAGAAAGGTTTGAAGAAAATGCATTGCTACCCTTATTTTACAACGATCATAAAACCTTTGCTTTCCCAACGGAATACTCTTTTTTAATTGACCGACATAAACAATTGCATACCTATTTTGAAGCAAACAAAAAGCAACACATCACCGTAAGCGATTTTCATTTCGATAAGTGTATTTGTTTTGCTAAAGCTAACCTAAGCCAAAAAGATTATCAGTATTTTAAAAAACATTTTAAAGCCCTGAAAGCCTCTATTAAACAGCCTGATTTGGTTGTGTACATAAATACTGACGTGCCATTATTAGTTAAAAACATCAAAAAACGAGGACGTTCTATTGAAAAAACAATAGCAACGGATTATTTGTCATCGCTTAAAAAATCATTAGATAATTATTATATTATCAAAAATAAATCTAAGACGCCGGTTTTGGTTTTAACGATTGATACTTACTCAGATAAATCCTTGCAAATTTGTTGTACTAAAATTATAGAGACAATTCATCTTAATAATACATGAAAATAAAATACATTTTAACCTTACTTGCTTTCATTACTGTTTTATCAGGATATGGACAGGATGTCTTTTTTTTGAAATTCATTGGACATGATTTTTTTAATAACGAAAAATTACTTCATACTAAAATTAAAGTTCTTAACGGGAATGTGATTGTTAATGAAATAAATACAAATGAAGCGCATTCATTTAAGCTAATATTACCTTATGGTAAAACGTACGATATTTATTTAACTAATAAAAAATGTCAGACCATGTATTTGCGTGTATTGGCTGATATACCTATTGTTAAGAGAAACAGGGATATGATTTACGAATTGGATATTCCATTTTTTCAGAGAGATGATGCGCGGTTTGATACCATTCAATTTCAAAAACCCTTTCATCAAATTGTATTTAATGGGACTAATAAATTTGTAGATGATACAACTTATATGAATCATTTTTTAAAAAACATTGTTCGTCCTATCATTATAGAAACAGTTAAGCCTATTGTTAATATCCCAAAGCCAAAAGAGTATGTTCAATTGTCAGGAACAATAAGTTTGGATAACGACAAGAAATCTGTTCTTAAAAATAAAACAGTTTTATTAATTAATAAAAAAGGAGAAACGATAGCTAAAGCTCAAACCACTAATTTCGGCGTATTTGTATTTCAACATGTAAATAACGAAGAAGCAGATGGTGTATCAGTTATGTTGTCTAAGACCGAAAACCCTACAAATGCTAAAGTGACATTAGAATCATCATCAAAAGAAAAAATTGCTAATACGATAGCTGATGCCAATCAAAGCTGTGTGTTTAAAAATTCAACTACTACAGCTATTATTCCTAAACTCATTGATAATGATTTCAAGTATAATATTGGAGGTAAATTAATTTCGACAAACGGAACAATCAAAAAATTAGTTGCTGATAAAGTGGTTTATTTATTAGGTTCTAAAAATAATATCATACAAACATCGAAAACTAATGTATTAGGTAATTTTTTGTTTACGAATATTTTAGCTGGACAAGCTTATAGCTTTGCCATAGACACTTCTGATATACCTGCTAACGAACATATTGATATTTATACGGTAAAAGATAAATTAGTGAAACGTCTTGATTCCATTAGCAATAAACGATATCATTATAAATTTATTTCTACTGCTAACTCTTCGTTTAATGATATTGTGGTGGATGATTCTGAATTAAAAATGAATGTGAAAGGAAGATTATATGGAGATAATAAAAATAATCCATTAACGAATTTAAAAGTATTGTTAATGAATGATCAATATGAAACGATTGATTCGGGTATGACGGATAATCAAGGAAATTTTTCTTTTAAATATGTTCCATACAACAAGCAAGTACTTTTAAATGCCGATAACGAAAAAAGTATTATTGAATCATTTAATAATATTATGGTTTTTGATAACGATGATAATTTAATTAAGATTGTTTCATTAGTAAAAGGAAAGCGTTTTAATTACAAATCATTATCCTCTGAACAAAGTAGAATGATAGAAGTGTTTGTTGATGATCCTTGGCTAACCTTATTAGATAGGGAAATTGCAGCTAAAAAAGCAGCGGGCTCTACCGAAACAATTGTTGAATCAATTTTATTTGAATTGAATAAAACAGATTTGCTGCCTCAATCGTTACAAACGTTAGATAAAGTAATTTTGGCTATGCTAACGAATAAGAATTTTAATATCGAATTAAGTGCTCATAGCGATAGCCGAGGAAGCGATTTGCAAAACATGGCTTTAAGTCAAAAGCGCGCTAATAGAGCTCATGAGTATATTATAAGTAAGGGTATTGATGCGGATCGAATTATAGCAAAAGGTTACGGCGAATTGAAGCTTGTTAATAATTGCGGTAATAACGTTATTTGCAGTGATGACGAACATGCGATGAATAGAAGAGTTGAGTTTAAAATTAGTTACCATTAATAAGAGCCTGTTTAAATTTATATTATAATAATTGTTATAACGTATTTTTGAGCGAAAAGAGGCAAATTTTGCAGAGATAGTTGCGTACTATCTCGAAAAATTTAATCCCGATTTATCGGGACAGACAAAAAAAACGCATAATAAAATTATTAGATAAATTTTAAACAGGCTCTAAATCTTATGTTCCCTCCACACGAAATAATTGAAGCAACGCAAATTGTATTTGAAGACAATCATTTGATTGTTATTAATAAAAAATCATCCGAAATTGTGCAAGGCGACAAAACGGGCGATATGCCTTTATCAGAAAAGGTAAAGAATTTTATTAAGCAACGCGACAATAAACCGGGAAATGTATTTTGTGGTGTTTGTCACCGCTTGGACAGGCCTGTTTCGGGCATCGTGATTTTTGCAAAAACAAGCAAAGCCTTATCTCGTATGAATGAATTATTCAGAGATAAAACCATTCAAAAAACATACTGGGCTGTGGTTAAAAATAAACCGCCTCATCAAACGGAACGCTTAACGCATTACCTGATCAAAAACGAACAAACGAATAAATCAAAAGCGTATAACGAAGAAAGAAATGGCGCTCTAAAAGCAGAGTTAGCGTACACGTTAATTGCATCAATTGCTAATTACCATTTGTTGGAGATTAATTTATTTACCGGTCGTCATCATCAAATACGTGCGCAATTGTCTGCCATTGGTTGCCCCATCAAAGGTGATCTCAAATATGGCTATGATCGCTCAAATCCTAATGGTTCCATCCATTTACATTCTTATAAAACAGAATTTATACATCCTATTAAATTAGAAAAAGTAACTATTGTTTGTAAGCCAAGAACGGATGATGTTGTATGGAAAGAGCTGATGAAAGCGGTTTAGGGGACTCTTTTAATATTACGTGAAAAACAAAAAATTATAAATGAAACAATTATTCTTTTTCTTAATAGCATTCCCCATTTTTTTAATGGCTCAAACAACTGATTCCTCTAAACAAAAAAGGTTTGCTATTGGTGTAAACTTTTCTCCTGATTATAGTTATCGAAATTTTATTCAACCCCCACGTATTACTGATAACTCGAAAGATTACTACATGTATAATGAATTGCCAAAATATGGATATACCACAGGACTAACATTTGATGTTCATATAGGTAAACGCTTTATGTTAGAAACAGGAGTTTTGTTTGCGGATAAGGGTATAAAAATGGATGAAACTATTTATGACCAGATTTATTCAAATGGAACGAAACACATATACTCAACAACAAAAACAAAATTTCATAATTATTTCCTTGATATACCTATTAAAGCAAATATTAATATTTTATCTAAACGGTTTAAATTATATGTATCAATAGGCGCTGCCCTAAACATAGTTTTAGGTTATAAAAAAGTTTCAGAAGTTAGTTTTCCTAATCTACAATTTACAAATTATACCAATTCAAATTTTAATACAAGTCATCAATCACCTTTTAGTATAACCTTACTATTAGGCATTGGCGCCAGTTATGAATTAACTAAAAAAATAGTTTTAAAAATTGAACCCATCTATAGACAAAGTCTTATTTCTACTTTTCAGTTAAAAAGTGATGGCGTTTTTTATTCTATAGGAACTAACGTAGGGGTTGGTTATCGTTTTTAATTAGATGTTACTAAACTTATCTAAGTAATCATCGTTAACTTGGCGTACTTCAATAATAAATTCTTTTCGCCACCTACCTTAAACATTATTTTAGCTTTTGCCCCGGGGTAAACGCCTTCTATATCTGTAATTTCTCCTATACCAAATTTCTCGTGCTCCACAATACTACCTACATGTAAGTTGGCATTAGCGCTGGTATCAGTGCCAACATTAGTAGCTGCCATGCGGCTTTTTAAGGGGATTAGTTTTTTGGGCGGTGCAAAATTAAGAGGCTTTGGTTCATTTTTTGTAAACGTACTTGGCTTTGTTCGGAAATCAATGCTTTCCATTGGCTTGCTAAACGGCTTGGTTGGACGGATAAAGGCATCATCACTGAAACGATTTTTTTCAGGTTCTTGTGGGAAGTCCACACAGTTTTCATCTAATTCGTCTAAAAAACGGCTAGGCTCGCAATAAATAACATTTCCAAAACGGTAACGTGTTGTTGCAAAGCTGCAGGTAGCGCGCTTTTCGGCACGTGTAATGGCTACGTAAAATAAACGACGCTCTTCTTCTAATTCTGTTCGGCTTTGCAAAGCCATTTGCGATGGAAATAAATTTTCTTCTAAGCCTACAATGTAAACATACGGAAACTCTAATCCTTTAGAGGCATGTATAGTCATCATGGATACTTTGTCGGCATTTTTTTCATCATCACTTTCCTTATCCACATCGGTTAGCAACGTAATTTCCTGCATAAACTCGTCTAAGGTTCTTAGTGTTGCTGCCAGTTCCGGATTATCAAATATTTCGGTTGGATTCGTTATACTATTTTGTATGATGGCATCTTTTAATTCTTCTTCTTGTGGTGTACGCGGTTGATCCACAAAATCTTTAATACCATTTAATAATTCTTGTATGTTTTCGTATCGACTTACGCCTTCAGGTGTTTTGTCGGAATATAAATCTTTAACAATACCACTCGTAATGGCAATGTAATTAGCACTTTCAAAGGCATCTTTATAAGGCAGCATCAACGAAAATGATTTGATAGATGTTGTAAACTCATCTATTTTATTTGCCGTTCCACTATTAATACCGATATCAAAATCTTTTAAATTCGTAATTACCTGCCACATGCTAATGTCGTGCTCTGCAGCAGCAATCATAATTTTATCTAACGTCGTTTGTCCTATACCTCTTGCAGGATAGTTGATGATGCGTTTCAACGATTCATCATCGTTATGATTAATAGATAAACGAAAATAGGATAAGGCATCTTTTATTTCTTTACGTTGGTAAAATGATAAGCCTCCATAAATTTTATACGGAATATTTAATCTTCTCATGGCCTCTTCAAACGAACGAGATTGAGCATTGGTGCGGTATAGAATAGTGAAATCTTTATAAGGTGCTTGATGCGTATAATGTGTATCGTGTATAGATGCTGCGGTTTTTTGCCCCTCTTCATTATCAGTACTTGAACGAACAATTTTTATTTTTTCGCCATCTTCGTTATCAGTAAATATATTTTTTTTGAATTGGTCTTTGTTAACAGCAATCACTGCACTTGCAGCTTTCACAATCATTTGTGTACTTCGGTAATTTTGTTCGAGTTTAAAGGTTTTTAAATCCGGATAATCTTTTTCGAAGTTTAAAATGTTTTGAATGTTTGCACCACGAAACGAATAAATACTTTGCGCATCGTCGCCTACGACGCAAATGTTTTGGAACCTCGCGGCTAATTGTTTTACAATGACGTATTGCGAAAAGTTAGTATCTTGGTACTCATCCACTAAAATGTATTTGAATTTACTTTGGTATTTAAGTAAGACATCCGGAAAATCGCGCAACAATACATTGGTGTTGTATAGTAAGTCATCAAAATCCATCGCCCCCGATTTGAAATTCTTTTTTTGATAAGCTAAATAAATCTGACCTAACATAGGCTTTTGAGAAGCTCTGTCTTCGGCTTGCGTAATGGGATTGTTAGCATATTGCGAAGCGGAGATCAAACTATTTTTAGCAGATGAAATACGATTTAAAACCAATGAAGGTTTATAAATTTTTTCATCTAAGTTGAGTTGTTTTAAAATCCCCTTAATAACACTCTTACTATCGTCTGTATCATAAATAGTAAAATTACTTGGATAGCCCAGTTTTTCGGCTTCAAAGCGTAATATCTTAGCAAAGATGGAGTGGAAGGTACCCATCCATATATTTTTAGATTCTTTAGTACCAACAATTTTCGCAATACGATCTTTCATTTCGCGCGCTGCTTTATTGGTAAAGGTTAAGGATAATACATTAAACGCATCATTCCCTTGTTGTAAAATATGTGCTATGCGGTAAGTTAATACACGGGTTTTACCAGAACCAGCACCAGCAATAATCATTACGGGGCCGTTAATGGTTTGTGCAGCTATTCGTTGCACAGGATTCAGTTCATTTAAATAATCGCTCATCAGTACAAAAATAAGCATTAAGTGCTTTTGTAAATGGGTTGTTAAAAAGTATTCCTATGTGGATTTTTACACCTTATGAATCAAGTTTATTTACTATAGATTGTATAAGTATTATTAAACAATTCTAATTAACTTTACAATTATTAAATAAATATTGTTTTGAAAAGCATTTGTATTTATATATCTATTTTATGTTGTATTCATGGACAATTACTATTTGGCAGAAATACTTCAAAAGCTATTCATCCTTCTCCGATTCCAAATTTTCAAATTTCTCACTTTTGTTTAGGTGATACTACATTCTTTATTAATACAACTCAAATGGGCGTGTTTTATATTTGGAATATATACAATGTAAATCCAACTACAAGTAAAATTGATACAATTTATAAGTCAACTTCGGATAATATAAGTTTTGTATTTCCATGGGCAGGAACTTATACTGTTGAATTAACTGCAAACAATGGTCATATCGTTTCTATTCAAAAAACAATAACCGTAAAATCTGGTGTTATTGCTAATTTTGACTATCAGCTATGCGGTGGTTTTTTTACGAATCTATCAGTATGTTATGACTCTTGTTTTTGGAATTTTGGTGATGGCAATACTTCCACTGAAAATTCTCCGGTTCACTTTTATAATTCTATTGGAATTTACACAGTGACATTAATTTCAAAAAAAAATAATCAATCAGATACTGTTGTTACACCTTTAGACGTAAGTTTATCAAATGATTTGGATGGTTCATTTTCATTTAAAATTTCCAAAGACTCAGTTCTCTATTACTTAAATGATACATTAGCATTAGTTCCGAGTGATTCTATTTTAGTTTTTTTTCAAGCAGCAGATAGTGTTTCTGGAACAATGACTCAGTTTCATTGGTCTTTTGGAGATGGATCCGTGGCTGATTTATTAGGATTAAATGGTGGTCGTAAAGTTTATCATCATTATGCTAATCGAGATATCATTTATACAGTATTTCTTTTATCAAAAACATTATGTCTTAATGCATTTGCGAGTAAAGATGTTTCTTTTTATAACCATTCGTTGCAACCTCCAATTGAAGATGTTATTATATATCCAAATCCTATATCAGCAGGAATAATTCATGTACTATTAGATAGATATTCTGAAATTACAAATATCAGTTTACTAAACTACATGAGTCAGCCGATCGGTAACTATAATTTAAAAAAAACAACTCAAGGCTACGATATAGATATGACAGATATTTCGATAGGTCTGTACTTTGTCAGAATTTTCCTTGGAAATGAAATGATTACGAAAAAAATAATTAAAAATTAGCATAAGGATTAAAGGTTAATCTAATCCTTTAATATTTTTTTTATGATAATTTTATCTGTAAAACTTAATTGAACAAAATACATTCCTTTAGCTAAACCTGATATGTCAACATTAAATCCTTTAAACGTTTCGATTTGATTACAATTGCCTATTGATTTTCCTAAACAATCTACAATATGTATTTCTTTTAAATCTTCTTTCCGTTCTGTTGCTATGCACAATAAGGAATTTCCAGAAACGGGATTAGGATAAATATAGGTACTAGTAACAGGTATACTATCAATTACCAAAACATTTGTTAGTCCAAAAGCACTGAGGCAGGTTGTTTTAGCTAATAAGAAAACCGTATAGGTTGTATCCTTTTTGGTATAGGTATGATAAATTTTTCGCCCACCAGTTGTTGAGTATAAATCGGCTACGGTTCCATCGCCAAACGACCAGTGATATTGGGTAAATGGCCCAGATACTGAATCGCTTGCTATAAATAATATGGAATCTTTATTTGCTTTATATTTAAAATTCCCATTAAGGTTGTTTGGAGAAGTCGCATAAATACTATCTCTGTATGTATTTGTGGAATTAGCATTATAGGTTGTTAATTTCACATGATACCAAGCCCCTAGAGTATAGTAAAAATGAACAGGCGATTTTTCTCTTGAAGTTATTCCATCGCCAAAATTCCAAAAACAGGAATCGTAGCATACAGATATATTAACAAATTTACTTCCACAATAGGAGTAATCGAATTTTGCATGTGTTACAGAATCTACAGCGAAATTTCTAGTAATCACTATCGTATGACCGTTATAGCCCGTAAGTTCAACAATATAATGACCAGTATTAAGGAATAAGAAATTGATGTTAAAATTAGTTGATGTATAAATTAAGCTATCAAATTTACTCCCTTTAATACCATTTTCAACTTCGTAAATATTCCATAAATAACTAGTGCCAAGTTGTGATGTGTTTGTGAAATAAGCAGTATCACCCAAACAAAAATGTGAGATATCGAAATTTACTATTGGAGCGGGGTGCAATAACGCTTTACTTTCTCTTCCATAGGTAATTCTCGTCATTAATAGGATGAAGAGTAATGCAAAAAAAATGCGATTATGAAATATATGATTCAGTCTTAACATTATTATATAATAGTAAAGATAAGATAAAATCGATATTGATTTTGTATGTTTTTTGAATTCGGTGATTTCTTTTTAAAATTTTATTACCTTTAATTATAATTAATGAAATCATGAAAAATATCATAATTACATCCGTATTACTTGTTACCATTACTTTTGTTTCCTGTAAAAAAAAAGGTCAAACAACCAGTACAACAAAGGTTTATACCTTTAATAGTTTAAAGTTAGATCATGATAGTATAGCCAAAGGTAATGTTACTAATATTACAGCAGATGTTTCCGGAGATGTAACCTATTCTTGGGCTGCATCAGCAGGCGATATTTTTAACAGCGGAAAAACTATCTTATTTGGAGCCAGCACTTGTTGTACAGGTAATCACACTATTACTTGTATAGTAAAGGATAGCAACAATAATTCAGACAGTAAATCAGTTGTTGTAAAAGTTTATTAGTCTTGAAAAATTCAGTAACTGCCTTTCTCTTTCTATTAGGATTCAATCAAATAGCTTATTCACAATGTTGTAGTGGCTGTAGTCCAATAGGTGGTAATACTAATCAGGGAACTTTACCTAAATATATGTTTCAAATTAATACCTATTATAAGTATGGATATTCCGAAGGATATTTGCAGGATGACCATAATTCTGATTTTAAGTTTGTGAAAAATGCTAATAATCGTTACGTAGGATTACAATTAAGTTATGGGGTTTTAAAACGGTTAACCGTTATGGTTGATGGTGGTTATTATTTAAATAGAACTCAGAATTTTGAAATCCAATCATACAAATTTTTGCTTAATGGTTATGGTGGTTCATCAGTAACATTATCAGGAAAATACAATATTATTAAAGATACTGCCAGAGATATTGAGTTTACAATGGGTATTGGCATAAAGCTACCTTGGACTAAGAAACCACAAATTGTTGATGGAATAGAATTAACCGAAGATGTTCAACCTTGCAACGGTGCTTATGGTTTAGTGCTTAGTACATTTTTATTTAAAGATTTTGATAAATTTAATCTTAGAATATTTATAATGAATAATATGACTATTAATGGGACCAGTATAAGAAACTATAAAGAAGGAAATACGTATTTGACTTCGTTTTTTATTAGCAAAACTTTTTTGAAAAACTGGTCGGGTATTTTACAAGTGAGAAATGAGATCAGGAATTTCGCATACCGTGATGATATCAGGGTTACTTCGTCGGGAGGCTATCGTTTTTTAATTGTACCACAACTAAATTATACCATTAAAAAAAAGTATAATATTTCAGCGTTATACGAATTACCTATTTATCAGAATTTTAATGGTATACAGTTAAAGGATCAATATGCTTTTTCCATTAATTTGAATATCCGATTAGGCCTTAGCAAAAAAGCTAATGAGGAATGCGCAAAGCCTTAAGTATATATTTCTGCAATGTTTTTAGCAGATGAAATACAATTTAAAACCAATGACGGTTTATAAATTTTTTCATCTAAGTTGAGCCGTTTTAAAATCCCCTTAATAACACTCTTACAATCGTCTGTATCATAAATAGTAAAATTACTTGGATAGCCCAGTTTTTCGGCTTCAAAGCGTAATATCTTAGCAAAGATGGAGTGGAAGGTACCTATTCATATATTTTTAGATTCTTTAGTACCAACAATTTTCGCAATACGATCTTTCATTTCGCACGCGGCTTTATTGGTAAAAGTTAAGGATAATACATTAAACGCATCATTCCCTTGTTGTAAAATATGGGCTATGCGGTAAGTTAATACACGGGTTTTACCAGATCCAGCACCAGCAATAATCATTACGGGGCCGTTAATGGTTTGTGCAGCTATTCGTTGCACAGGATTCAGTTCATTTAAATAATCGCTCATCAGCACTAAAATAAGCATTAAGTGCTTTTGTAAATGGGTTGTTAAAAAGTAAATTCGAAAAAATATAGTAATTTTAAATGGATTTTTAAGAGAAACAATTGTGTCTTTTTACAATTTTTAAGTTATTATCACTTTAAACATATGAAAAAAAAATACCTCTATTTAAGTTTAATATTTTTGATAGCAAATCAAGTTAAAAGTCAATTAACAACCGATTCACTTGCAATCACTCATTCAGGAATAACCATTAATTCGCTGGATTCGACGCAAACAGTTAATTTGAGAGCACTTTGTAAGGTTTGGGGTTTACTAAAATATTATCATCCTTCTGTTGCCAAAGGTAATGTTGATATGGATCAAGAATTATTTAAGGTAATGCCTAAAATATATGCTTGTAAAACCAAAGAAGAATTTAACAAAATACTTTACCAATGGATACTAGGATTTGGAAAAGTAGAAACGTGCAAAAAATGTAAAGAACCAAATGGAAATACGGTAGTCATATCACCTGATTTTAAATGGCTAACTGATGAAACTATTTTTACAACTGATGTGATTAAAACTCTAGTATTTATTAAGGAAAATCCGAGTTTAGGAAATCATTATTACATTGAAAAATCAAAATGGATTGGTAACCCTGAATTTAAAAATGAAAAAGGTTATGCTAAATTAGTTAATCCAGATGCGGGTTTTAGAGTGTTATGTTTATTTAGGTATTGGAATATGATACAGTATTTTTTTCCTTACAAAGATATTATAGGAGAGGATTGGAATACTAAAATATCAGAATTTTTGCCAAAGTTTTTAAAGGCAACAGACTCTCTTTCTTATCGATTAACAGCTTTAGAATTAAT
>JAYVDU010000151.1:0-5899 GCA_043749245.1 Bacteroidota bacterium
CAAGAGGTGGAAAATAAGTTAGAAGAGCCGTATGAATTGAGAGGTTCACGTACGGTTCTGTGAGAGGCTTAGGGTGAAATTCCCTTTGCCTACTCGACTGTGCGCAAGTCGGACTAGGTTCAAAGTTTTTTACCTGATTGGGTGTAAATTTACTGAAAGTCCCTGACAAATCAGAGACTTCTTCTAAAAATTCATTGACCTCTTCGCTTCGACAGTGGTCTTCTTTGCGATTATAGGTAATACCACTTGGGAAGAATGTGTTTTGGAGTTCTTGTCGTTGAATATAATCGCCCTGTTGCCACATTTTACGAAGGTTTATGGAGAGGTTCAACTACTCATCCAGCTTCGACATCTCAATCTTATTTTTCTTGATTTGTACCTCAATTTCATCCCTTTCGGTTTCAAACTTAGCTTTGTATTTTTGGTAAAGCTCCCCGGTTATTTCCTCAAGGATGTATCTTTCCTCTAACCGTTCCACTTTCTTGCTTAAATCAGCTATTTTAACCTTCGCTACCCCTTGATTTTCCTCAGTACTGGCGTTCATTTGAGTAAACGTAGCTTTTAATTGCTGATGTAATAGTTTATCGTAATTGACGTTAATTTTATAACCGCAGATTAGATTTTCAAACTGATTATTTACTTCATTGGCGTTACGATTGCATTTACAATGAGGTGTGTTGCATTTGTAATAAGACGTATTACAATTTTTAGCGACATACCCTCTCATAGGCTGATTGCAGGTTGAGCATTTCATAAAACGTTTTAATGCAATATCGGGACGTTCTTTTTTAGTTTGTAAGCCGAGTTTCTTTTCGTTTAAGATACCGTTTACTTGGAGAAACATATTTTTTGTAATCAACTTTTCGTGCTTACCTTCCAGTACTTCTCCTTCTAATGCTTTGTGAACCATGATACCGCAATAAAATGGGTTAGTTAAAATTTCAGCTATTCTGCGAAGATCAAATTTTTCTTTGTGATTTAAAAGGAGTTTTCTGATTTGTTCGTTTGGTAAACGTTCCTCTGCTTTCCATTGAAACATTTTTTTTATGACTTTACTCCTGTCATTTAAAATTATTTTTCTTTCTCCATTAGTTCTTAAAATATCATAGCCTATCGGAGGTTTAGCGCACCAATCGCCTTTAAGCAATCGTTCTCTTACTCCTGCCATACTTTTTTGTCTGCGAAGTTGGTTATCAAATTCTCCGAAAATAAACAACATTTTTTGTTGCATAATTCCGGCAGGGTTAGTTGTATCAATAGGTTGAGTTACTGAAACAATTTCGGTTCCCAATTTTCTCAACTGACCACTTAACCAAATAGAGTTTTCATTTCGGGAGAACCGCTCTAAACTATACACCAAAATTTTTGAAATTTTATTTTTGGTGGTTTTCAGATATTTAATCATACGTTGAAATTCTTTTCTTTCATCAGTTTGAGCGCTTTCATAAGTTCCACCAAAATGTTCTTTTATAATGAGCTTATTTCTTTTAGCGTATTCCTGTGTTCCTTTGAGTTGGGTTTCTAATGAAAGTCCATCCATTTGTTTGGCTCCCGATACACGTGTGTAAATAACACAGTCATCATTCTCAAAACGGATATTTTTCTTTCCCTTTGAAAAACTTTTAAATAGTTGATTATCGTCTGCCATATTTTTAATTTTAATTTCCTTTATAATTTCTTTTATTCTTGTTTTATTTTTATTGCTAACTATATCTAAGCTGCATCTTTCATTATTTTTTGGTTTTGCTCTTCTGAATATAATTCATAAGCAATTTTACTAAATACTTTTAGACTTGCTATTATATTCATCACTCTTTCATCAGTGATGTTTTCATTATTTAACATTTTTCTTGCTTTTTCAAGAGTAAGTTCGTTTTTAGTATCACTTACTCCTTCTTTATATAGCTCTATTTCTTTGCTGTTTTTTGTTAATCTTTCCTCTTTCATTTTAGGTTCTATATCTAAGTTAAACAATTTGTTTTACACGTCAAAGTCTTTCCACATTAGGCTACCATCAGGCTTTACGACCCTTTGGTTTTATATAATTCAGGGAATAACTTATGAAACGGTTCTTTTTTGGTGCAATCTCTTACAAGGTTTAAAATCAAAATGTACCTCAATATTGCAGCTTTATTCAATGTGAATTTTATTCCTTCTTTATCACCTTCTAAAGCTTTAGCTAATGGACGAAACTGTTCATGAAGTTTTAAAAGATCATTAAAGAATGGGAAATCGTTCGGTAGTGCTTTGAGATAATCCGAAAACAATATTTCTTCTAAAGCATTACTAATAGTTTTGATGGTTTTATAAAACACTTTCTTTTTATAACTGAGAAGAAATAAATTTTCTATAATACAACGGATACGTGGAACCGTATAAGAAAACGCTGCAAGATTATGTTCCGTGAATCTCCCTCCTCTATTGGTATTGCTTGTGAAATATTCTTTCCCCATAGTTAAGGAATAATATCCATGTTGTATTCTGTCTAAAATATCGACATTAATGTATTGATACTCTGCTTTTTCAATTAATTGTTGTTCGTCTTCATAATGACTTATTGGTTTAGTTAATAAATGAGAGTTAATACCAAAATCATTACTGGTAGCATTGGCGTTTCCATTAGTTGATGCAACAACTAGGGTTTCATTGTTATTTTCCTCAGTTTTATTTTCATTACTGATTAAAGAAACAGAACTAAGAATTGTAGGTGAAGCAAAACTTCTGTTTAGATAGGCGTATTGTTTACAGGTATTACTGCAATACTTTTTAGTATTACGTTTTCCTTCTATGGGTTTATTGCAATGTAAACAGTTCATTTTTGTATTTCCTTTTGTTTTCCTTTTCCTTTTCCTATTTTATCTTATACTTTGTTTCTTGAATCTTTACTCCTTATTAGCTAAGAGCAATGTCCTCGGGATTTTCATCTCCATAGCGTTGTTCATTCCATTCGTTTACTGCTTCATAAATATTTTGCAATGCAGCGCTCTGTATTTTATTCCCTTTTACAAATACCATTTCTAAAATCACTTCTCCCATTAATTCGTTAGTTCCGATTATTTTATTATTTAAGTTTCCCGTGCGTATCATTTTACATACATCTAAAAAGATTTCAATGGGAACTTTTATGCTTTGTTTTTCTGTTAGTGCTTTCATTTATCCTTGTAGCTTAAAATGTTTTTTCTTGTTTTGATACTTATAGGCTTTACTTTTTTCATCCTCTTCCATTTGAAGTGTATTTTCATCCTCGTCATCCTCGCCTAATTTTAAAGTTTGTTTGGCTTTAGTGGCTATCAGTTTATTAGTGATCTGTATTTGCTGTAGCAATTGTTTAAATTGATCATCCCGTTCTTTCATTTGTTGTTTGTGTTCTTCTTTTATAGCGTCTATATCTTGACTTGCTTTATATGTTCCCAAAAGATACCCGGCTGCGAGTCCCGTTACTCCTGTTGTAATTGGATTCTTAATAAAATCGTTGATGTAATCCATCCAATCTTTTGTTTTTTCTGTTTTTTTATCCTCTTTTTGCCCGCTTTGTTGTTTGTTTTCTGCGTTATCGCTCATGGTGTCCTCCTTTTTAGTTGTGTTTATAATCAATTAGCGTCAATCTTTTATCTTTTTATCATCAATTTTGCCAATTTTATCATCAATTTTTTTGATTCATTTTAGGGTCATTGACAGTACAAAGAAAAGGACTTGTTTTTAGGTTTTGCTCCTACTAGGGGCTGTGATGGGAGTTGATTTTTCGTAAAGTATTGATGAAGAATGTGTTTTATAGAAACGAAAAAGGCATCCGCTAACTAGCGGATGCCTTTTTAATTGATTTTTATGATGGTGAGTTTATTTCTTTTTGTTCTTTTCTTCTACAAGTGTTTCTGCATACTTTAAATAGGCTTCTTTAATTTTAGTGAAGATCGGAGGCTGATAATTGTTCTTTGCCTTATGAATACTGGCTGAATGATTGCTTTGCCAGTTTTTTCCAAGATCTATCTCAAACATATCTGACAATGCTTCTGTTATTTTGGTGATTTCTCCTTTACCTTTATTTATAAATCCTGCCTGATGCAAGCCATAGATTAATTGTACAAATTCGTTCTTCGTGTCTTTAGCAGAAGTCCATTGAACGATGGTATTATTTTTCTTGCTTTTCGTTGAACTAACTTCTTCTTCAAACATCGTAGGAAACTTCTTTTGGATTTCCCTGTATGCTTCATTTCTGATTAAAAACTTCAACAATTTACGTTCATTGAGTGCGAGTTTTTTTAATACTTTTTCTTCTTCACTTAAATAGAGAGTGATTTTTTTACCATCTTCAATGAGTTGGTATGGTTTTACATCCTCAACTTCTCCGAATTCTTTTCTTAAATGAGCTATGATATGATACATGTCTTCACCACGTTTATACATTTCGGAAAACACTTTGATTAGTTTACCTTTTTCTGTTGCATGAAACGCCCAATCAAGTGTCAAGTCCGTTCCTTTTTTTAATTCATCTTTAATGAATTCTTTATCCTTTGCTCTTTTGTAACGTTCTTTATAATCTTTTGCTATGGTTTTAACATAGCGATTAAGTAGCTCTTCGAATACTTGGTTTAGGTCTTTTGACATGGTGGGAATTTTGAGTTTAAAATTAAAGAAAAGAAATTTGTTTTGGGTTTTCGTTGAAAACATTTTTTCAGCCATGCGTTTTCATTGTTTACAAAACTGATTTCTTTGGAATCCAATGGATCAGTGTTTGGGATTACATTGGTAACATCTTTTCATTCATGTGTAAAGATTAGGGAGTCATTGGATTTTGATTGGCAAAAAATGATTTAGCCCATAAAACGAGCAAAATCTCTAGTAATACGCAATTAAAACTGGCTATTTTACTGGATTTACATCCTAACAATAAAAACTAACCATTTAATCACACCGTAGTCAAGAATCGAAGTTCATTTGTGAGATATTTGTGAAAAATTTTAAACTAATTGATTTCATTACCTCATGTAATCCTGCCACATTATTAAAGTGTATTTCCCATCATTTAAATCGCGATATCCAAATTCATAGCAAAAAAAATATAAATTCCCGTTTTTTGCAGTCCAAGTATGCGTACTGTATCTAAAATTAAACCCTTCTGCTAATAATAGTTCTCGTTTAATTTGTGATTGTCCAGATATGTTATATTTTTTTAATATACTTCTGTTCAGCTTTAAATGCGTTCCAATATTAACATAGGTGCTAGGCTCCTTGTCTTTGTTTTTCTTATAATGGAAAGATGATTTACAATATTCCGAGCAATACTTTTGCCCTTCTCTTCCTTTCAATATTTCATTGCATTCAAGGCATTTGCTCATTTTTCAAATTCAATTATAGTAGATTATACGTTTATTATCCGTATAAATATACAGTTAAATTTTGATTCAGCTAATACATAGACTTATCTTTGATTTTGAAACAATGTAAAACGACGATGACTGCAACTAAAATATTTCAAAATAACGTAGCGCGTATCAAAATTGATTTCCTATTCAATTATCACAACTATCCGAAAGTTAGCTAAAAAATAAATACCTGTGAAAAGCATACTTTTGAAAAAAGTTTAAAAAATTTCTCACCTATTGGGGCACAAGAGTAGCAAAACGACTGAGATATATACTCGCATAACAACTAAGGGCTTCGATCAAATAAAGAGTCCATTGGATAAATTGGATATATTTTAAATATTATGCTAAATTTATGGTATTTAAATTAGATGCAACTCAGTAAATGAAACAACAGAAAAATAGCACATACATTTTTTTAAACGAAATACTAAAGACACATTCACCTTCGACTAATCTGGATATATACGCAACTAGTTGCGTATATATCTCAAAAAGCCCAGTAATACGCAACTAGTTGCGTATACACAGGTGTT
>JAYVDU010000152.1:0-5895 GCA_043749245.1 Bacteroidota bacterium
GAGTACGATTATATTTTGATTGGCGAGTCAAACCAACAACCTGTAATTAATTCCTTAGAAGTAGAAAGCTATAAATGGCAAACATTAGATGCTATAAAAGCAGATTTGATAGCACATCCAAGCCTATATACCTCCTGGTTTAAAATTGCTATCGAAACGTATTTTTAAAATCGTTTTATTTATTAATACTTTTTATAACATCATTGCTTAATTTTGTTTGGAGATTTAACAAAAAACTAATTATATTTAATTTCTATTAACGCTTAAAGCATGTCTATCTCCGAAAACCTTCAGCATATTAAATCTAACATTCCTGAAAATGTGCTGTTAGTGGCCGTATCTAAAACCAAGCCAAACGATTTATTATTAGAAGCCTATAATGTCGGTCAAAAAGATTTTGGTGAAAATTATGTGCAAGAACTCGTAGATAAACACCAAACGCTGCCAAAGGACATCCACTGGCATTTTATAGGGCATTTACAAAGCAATAAAGTAAAATACTTAACTCCCTTTGTGTATATGATACACAGCGTGGATAGTTTTAAATTATTGAAAGAAATAAATAAACAAGCCGAAAAAGATAAGAGGGTTATCGATTGTTTATTACAAATTTATATTGCGCAAGAAGAAACAAAATTCGGATTTGATGAAGTGGATTGCATGTCCTTATTACAATCTTATGAGTTTCAAGCCTTAAAACACATTCGAATTTGTGGCTTAATGGGAATGGCTTCCAATACTGCTAATGCAGGGCAAGTGGCTAAAGAGTTTCAAACGATTAAACAGTTGTTTGATACAGTAGTCCAATCGTCCTTAGTGTCTCCAGCTTTCAAATATCTTTCTATTGGCATGAGTGGTGATTATGAATTAGCAATCAAACAGGGCTCTACACTAATTCGAGTTGGCAGCAGTATTTTTGGTGAAAGAAATTATTTGAAATAATTATTTTTTCATTGCAAATTATAAAACGCAGATGATATTGATTTATATTGGCATACTAAAAATTTAGTGAAATGTTTTTTATTTTCTTTTTGCTTAAATCAAAAAGAAACAAAAAATCAAGTCAAAAATATGCGCCACGCTCCTCTCGGAATTCTACGGATTTTACGCTACCGCTAAATCCTTGAATTCTCGTTTCACCGCTACTCTGCTCGCATTTTTGACAGTCCTACGCTCTTATTCGATTCGCCATTTCCTAATAACAGAATCTATGGGTTTTATTAGAATCGTTTAAATTGTAACGAATCATATGCATATGATTCGTTACAATTTGCTAATATACACATTGGTAATAGTGGGTTGATTTTGACGAATTGCGAAGCACTCATTTATACCGAAAGGTAAAATAATGAAAACATGAATAAAAGGAGCGATATACAGATTTTTCTGGCGGCATTGCTAAGGTTTTTTATGCGAAGAAAAAATGGATATGGCTTTTCGCCTTGAAACCACGCACTTGCTGGCTCAAATAAGCACTGCTTATTTCCCCTGTTTCTTTTGGTTATGCAAAAGAAAAAAGTAATTCCTAATTATTTCTTTTATTAATTATTAAAGCTCACTTAATTCTATCCCTTCCTGGTTTTGTTTATCTAAGGTCCAGCCATCTGTTACAGTAGTTTCAAGCCAAGCGTTACCTGATTTTCTAAATACTTGTATGTTTAATTTATACTTATGTTTAAATAAATTTTCTAATTCTGATACCTTCATACTGCCTAATATTTCAAGTGTTTGATCGGTTGGATTAACGGAAATTAATTGAGTTGTGTTTTTAATCATCAATTCTGGTCCAGAACCTTCGTTTTCATGATGTTGCTCTTTAAAAAATTGGATGCGTAAATAAGGGAACGCAACATTAAATTCTTGCTGAATTTGTCCAATTGTTTTATTGTTTATTATGATGGTTGTGTTCATGTTTTTAAAGTCGTTCTTATATTATTTCAATTATAATTTTACAAAATTCCTTAAGAATTAAATTTTTAGAATTAGTTTTTAGTTCATTATAATATTATTTAAGCATGAAAACACATTACCGGTTTTTTAGATTCAAAGGCAATTAATTTGGTATTAGAATCGTTAAACAAATTATAGAGTGCTGAATGCGAATGGCTGATAATCGTAACTAAATCAACTTTATTTTTTGATACATAAGATTTTATTCCAGAAACGAAATTGTCCGATTCGACTATTTTTACCTTTAATTTTTCTTGCTCCTTTTTTATTTTAGTTGTGGGTATGGCTAAAAATTCATATTCAGTTTTTACGTGAACGAATTCATACGGCAATTTAAGATCATTATTAAATTCATTTACCATCTTTACTATTTTAGATTTTATATGCTCGTTGTTGTCAACTGCTAAAACAGCATGTTTCAACTGATGTTGTTTATAATCTTCTGGAACGATTATCACAGGACATTTAATTTTACTCGCCAATTTAACGCCCGTTGTTCCATTAAAGAATTGTGATACTCTTGATTTAGTTTCTAAACCAAATACCACTAAATTAATTTTATGTTTTTCTGTCAAATTCTTGATGCTACTTTTGATAGATTTATCAGTTGCTAAAATTGCAATAACCAATTTCGGATGAGATAATAAAATCTTGTCTTTATATTTTTTTAATTTTTCTATATTACCTTTCTCTACATTGTCGTAATCAACAAAATATGCACCTGAATATAGGTGAACAATAGGGTTTTCATAAACATGAAATAGCATCAAAGATGCTTTGCTTTTCTCAGCCAATAATATGGCGTATTGAAGCGCATTGTCCGAAGATTTTGTATAATCTATTCCGACTAGTATTGTTTTAATTTTTGACATTTTTTCGTATTTTATTTGTGTAATAAATTTTCTAAACTAAAATGAAACCATTCATTTGGCATCATCATTAACATAACAATTAACAGTGACCTTGGGAACACATGCTTCATATCCCAAATTGGATTTAAATACGAAAATGCAACGGTTACTATTAATATATCTATTCCTAATAAGGTTAGGGTTATGTTTTTATATAAACCCAATATTAACATAACTCCTCCTAAAAATTCTATAATGGATGTTGCAAAAGCTACAATGAATATAAGAAATTTAGGTACATGTAATTTTGAAGCTTCTAAGCTAAAAGAGTCTACTACCCCCGCAATTTTCACCGTAAATAATTTATCATAGCCTTGAAACAAAAAGATAATGCCACAAAAAAGTCGCACTAAAAATTCTACTATATAATATTTAATCTCCATAACTTATTATATCCAAAGTTGCTGTATTTATGCCTATTACTAAATGATTAAACTCAACTATTGAATATGATAAAAATCATATTTAGGCAGATATCTGTTTTGGAACAGAAACCGAACATGGCTTTTATACGGATGGAATGGTGTTATAAAATGATGTATAGCGTTTTGTAGCTATCATACATTGTTATGTGGCGTGTATTTTTTCGTACTATTTACTATTTTTTTTAATCTACAAAAGTTTCTTGGATTACACTTTTTATTTTATCTATTTCTTTCTCAGTTAAAGTCCCAAGTATTTTTGCAACACGTTTTCTGTCAATTGTACGTATTTGATCAATCACTACCCAACCTTTAGTTTTGTTGTGCTTCACTTCAATTCTTGTGGGGTAATGCTTAGAGCTGCTAGTCATTGGAGCAACGATAATAGTTTGTAAATATTTATTCATTTCGTTGGGCGAAATAATGACACAGGGGCGCGTTTTTTTCATTTCACTGCCAATTGTTGGGTCAAGGTTGACTAAAACAATTTCATATTGCTTTAATTCCATTCTTCAAAATTTTCGTCGGTAAATACATCTGACATTAGTAATTTATCATCACCACTTTCATGCATTTTTTTAAATGATTTTTCCCAACCATTACGAGCCGAACTCTTTGGCTTTAAAATGATATAACCTTTTTCAAGAATTAATTCAATGGTATCTTGAATATTATATTTCTCAATCAACGTTTTTGATAAACGAATTCCTTTTGAATTTCCGATAGATATTAATGACACGTCCATAATTATAATGTTGTACTTACAAAGTTATTACATTTTTTTTGAAACTCCAAAATATAATTTAATTATAGCTTTTGCATAAATTTGTTAAGCACTCTGCTATAAGCTTGTGCAATTTGGTTTTTGAAGCACTGTTTAACGAAACGTTTGTTTAAAGATACACTGTTGCTAGGTATTTGTGTCCGTTGGTTATGTTTAAAAAACAGAATCGCGAATAAAAGTACCGTTCTTGTAGTTTTCAATTTTTTAAAGCGAGCCGCTAGAATTGTAATAATAGGCCTCTTGCATAATTGTTTAAATAGAATACTGATTCCACAGATAATTAAGATTGTCACAGATAAAATCATTTCTAATCATTATAATCAGTGCTTTCTGCGTTCTATTTTTAATTCCTTTAGAATTATGAAAGAAGTCTAATACATACTACCTGTTATTAGCTTTCCTTTGCTCGAAATAGCGTCATATTTAAATAGTTGTTGTTGCCTATTAAACATACCTTGTATTTCAGAATCAATTACTTCAACTGTTGGAGCAGGGGTTAGATTAGCGCCTTTAAGCTTTAAAGTTTCAAGAATGTTTATTAATTCTTTGGTGTCTTTCTGATTATTTACTGGATAAGCTAATGTCAACTTTTAATCCTTGCGTCGTCCTAACAGAGGCGTTCAGCCGACTTGCCGCACCATAAAAATATTTTTTAGCAACTTAATTAAGCCACTTGTTGTGGCTCATTTGCATGATGTTGAAGGCTGGGCTTTATTCTTTTATTATCTTTCTCACTTCAACTGTTTTGCCAGTTATGAGTTTTACAAAATATATTCCACTTGTCAGGTTGCTAATGTCTATCTCTGTTTTGTTGTCTTTTATTTGTTGTTTTATTAATTCCTGTCCACTTATATTATAAATTGTCAACATACTTTCTTTTATCACTGGCGAAATTTCAACCGAAATTTTTTCAAACGCAGGAATGGGATATATATAAATGTTTTCACTTAAAGGTATTATATTCATTACTGAGGTAGTTAAACAATTTTTGCCGATTATTTTTGCAGGAAGAATCGTGGAATCTATAGTTGCAGTACAATTATTGGTATTCCATCCTGTAACGGTTCCACAGTTTCCGCTGTTCCAGCAGCCATTAGAAACCCCTGCGTTATTAGTCCAATTAATTTGATTATTGCTTACTGTATTTGTATTGCAATTGGAAGGATATTGATTCCACACAAAAAGTCCGACATTAGTGAATGTCTGTTTTTTTGAAAATACTTTATTATTCAATATTGTAATATGTGTTCCGCTTGCGATTGCAATTCCGTATTGTCCAGGGTTAACCAAAATGTTATCTCGTACAAGTATATAAGAACCTCCGTTATCACCACACATAATACCACCTCCCGATGTTGAAGGCCCGCCTCCTCTTATCCAATTTCCAATAACCTCAATTGTATCAGTAACTGTTCCGTTCGACATGTACAAATTTATTTCATCTTCTGGATAGCTATATCCCAAAATATTTTCCCCTACATTATAATTTATACGATTACCTGATCCATTACAAGTGTTAAATTGAACCATTTGCCCTCGAGGCATAGGACCCTGTACATTTTTTACGTCGTTATATGTAATATTAATTCCACCTTGGCATTGTTGGGCGTAAACGCCTGTTTCTATAAACTCCATTGAACAATTAGTAATATTGATATTAGTACAATTATATAAGTTAACACCTTCTCCCGTTGAGGGACCAAGTTTGCAATTTTGAATTGTTATATTATTACAATTGGAAAGTTGAATGCAATTACCAGTTGGATTAGTGATTTCTAAACCGGTGATTGTTTGGTTGCTTACTCCATTTAATATAATAGGAGCAGAT
>JAYVDU010000153.1:0-5873 GCA_043749245.1 Bacteroidota bacterium
AGGTATATTAAAAATGAATACCATTAAAATGAAAAAATACAATAACGGAAAAACATATTTATCAATCTCTGTTTTTAGAGCTGGTTACACCATTTTACATGCCCTTTGTAAAACTATAAATCAGTTTATTCAATATATTGAATCGCTAATTTTATACGACCCTACAAAACTCAATGAATTCGATGTGTATAGCGGTTTTGTATAGTAGTTTAGAACAAAATAGATTCTATTTTAAGAAAATATAAAATAGAATAGGAGCGTAGGCTTGTCCAAAATGCGAGCAGAGAAGAGGTGAATCGAGAATTCAAGGATTTAGCGGAGCGTAAAACCCCTAGAATTTCGAGAGGAGCAGGGTGCATATTTTTTACTTGATTTTTTTTGTTACTTTTTTTCATCAAGGAAAAAAATGTAAAAGAAACTTAGCTTTTGAAGATTCTTTAAATAAAAAACTTCTTGATGTCAATTTCAAATAATTTGTATATTCGTTAATACGATTATGATAAAACATATTATTTTATTTTTAGTATTATCTCAGGTTTGTTTTTCGCAAAACGAATTCGATAAATATGGTCCGTTTGGAACACAGGTTTACACGGATTTAAAAATGGCACTAGATATCAATACCAACGTTTATAAAATGGATTTGAGTTATAAAAAACTCGATCCAAAATTATATGCTAAAATCGGAAAATTAAAAGATTTGCAAGCATTGATTTTAAGTGGCAATGAAGTGAAAACGTATCCTATTGGCTTTTCTGATTTGTATAATTTATTATATTTTGCAAGCTTTAATAATGATTTTATAAGCTTTCCACCCGATTTGAAAAAACTGGTTAATCTAAATTATCTTGAATTTTTTGCAGCCAAGTTTGATAGTGTTCCTGCTGATATAGCTTATTTAAGTAAACTAAAAACATTAAAAATTTCTTCTATTAACGATACACTCCATTTGCCTGAAACCTTACGTTATCTTAAAAACTTAAAAGACGTAACCATCGAAAACTGCGTGTTAGATAGCTTTCCGAAAGAAATATTTAAAATACCAAATCTCAGTTTTTTGAATCTAACTAATGTCAATATGTTTTATATGACTAAACATTTTGAACGATGGCGTAATTTAGAAGTGTTGGTGTTAGATAATAATCAATTACAAAGTTTGCCATTTGAAATATACAAAGCAAAAAAATTACGGTTCTTATCCGTAAAAAATAATCATTTACAAAAATTACCAGATTCTATTTCTCAGGTAGAAAACCTTACCGTGTTGGATGTAAGAGGTAATGGCTTTAGTAAAGAATATATTGAAGAGTTAAAATCCTTATTACCAGGCTGTGAGGTCAGGTATTAGATATTCTCATCTTCTTGTTTAAAATCACGAGCGCGTTTAATTTTGCGTTCTTTGATATTAAAAAGTTCTATCATCATTGCAAAGGCTAATGCCACATAAGCATAATTTTTATTAATCTCAACATGTTCATCGTGAGGTAGAGTGGTATTGTAACAATCAACTAAGGCTTCACCTACTAAAATGCCACCAATTACTAATAAAAAGGATAGGGCTACCATTTTAATTCCAGGATTTTTATTAATAAAGTCAGATACTAAACCTGAAAATAAAATCATTAAAAGCATGGATATTACCACGGCTGAAACCATAATTAAAACCACGCCCGATAAGCCAACCGCAGCTAAAATACTATCAAACGAAAACACAAAGTCAATAATTACAATTTGCATAATAATAGCATTAAAGGTGTTTTTTCCTTTACTATCAGGACCAATTTCATCTTCATTGCTGTGTATTTTTTCTTTGATTTCCGACCACGTTTTGATCAACAAAAACAAGCCCCCACCCAATAAAATCATGGATTTGCCAGATACGCCATAACCAGCTAAATGAAAAAATGGATCTTTTAATCCCGCTATCCAACCGATGCAAAACAGTAAGATCGTACGCACAACTAAGGCAAGTAATAAACCTATCGTTCTGGCTTGTGATTGTTGAGCTCGTGGCAATTTATCTACTGCAATAGAAATAAAGATAATATTATCTATCCCTAAAACAATTTCTAAAATGGTTAAAGTCAATAAACTGATTAACCCATTAATGGAAAATAAACTCGAAAAATCGTTGGTCCAACTATGCATATTTTTATAAAACACAAATATAATCGCTTTTTTTGCTCTAACCTAAAAAATTATTCTAATTGATAATCAGTCAGTTAAGTATTTATTTAGTACTATGTGTTGCAAGGTACTAAATAAATAATCTATCTTTGTATCACCAACTAATAAAGATGGCATAGTACTAAAAAACGTTCTTTACATTTCAAATGATTTTATCCTGTATAGCTATCACGGTAAAAAAATTGAAGGTCAAACAAACACCATATTGAAAACGCGATTTAATATGCCTTTGGTTGAGAAAGAATAAAAAATAAAATAATATAACTTAAAACTAAAAAAATGAATACAACTATAAAAAAATCACTTGTTATGTTTGTTTCCGGATTATTACTGACGTTTCATGCTCAGGCTAAAGAAAATCCAAATACGACAGCAACCATTGGCGTAACTGTCATAAAAGAAATAAAAAACCAAATTACGTTTCCAAATTTTATTCAAGAAACAAATCATACCGAAGAGGTAAAGGTAGTGTTTACGGTTAATGAGATTGGTAAAGTTAATTTAGTAATTGCTAATACAAATAATACTATTTTAAAACAAGCCATTGAAACACAATTTTTAAAACTGACCTTACATCAATTAAAAGCCAATCACGCATACGGAATTCAATTTAACTTTAAAACAATATAACGATCATGGTAAATTCAGAAAACACTAAAGCCCAAATGCGCAAAGGTGTTCTCGAACTCTGCATACTTTCTATACTTTCTCAGGGCGATGCCTATCCAACGGAAATCATTGAGAAATTAAAAGAAACAAAGTTAGTAGTAGTGGAAGGAACGCTTTATCCGCTTTTAACCCGATTAAAAAACACAGGTTTGCTTAACTACCGCTGGGAAGAGAGTAACTCGGGACCACCACGTAAATACTATATGCTAACCGAAATTGGCGAAACATATTTAAAAGAATTACATCTATCGTGGTACGAATTAGTATATGCCGTTAATAAAACAATTACCAAACAATAGACTGAAGGGATTTAAGAGACCTAAAAGACTAAATAGCTAAAATATAAATTAACACATAAGTTCTAACTTCTCCCATAGGGGAGATAAGAGAGGGGCTTTTAAAACTTAAAAACATGAATAAGACAGTAACTATAAATATAAGCGGCATAATTTTTCATATAGAAGAAGATGCTTACGATAAATTAAGTAAATATTTAAATACCATTAAAGGCTATTTTAGTAAGGCTGACGGCGGTAGTGAAATTATGAGTGATATAGAAGCTCGTATTGCAGAAATGTTACAAAGTAAAACCAGTGCCATTAAACAAGTAGTATTAATGAGCGATGTGGATTTTGTAATGGATAATATGGGAAAACCTGAAGAGTTTGCAGGCGACGAACAAGCTAATACACAAAACACAACTCATGCAGATTACTCAGATTATATTAATAATGAGCCTGTAAAAAAACGCTTGTATCGTGATGGCGATAGCAAAGTATTGGGCGGTGTGTGTTCAGGTGTAGGACATTACTTTGGCTTTGACCCCGTGTGGTTAAGAATAGCGTTGGCATTGCTTTTAGTATTTGCTGGAACTGGTGTTCTAATTTATATCATCCTTTGGATTGCTATACCCGAAGCAAAAACAATGACTGAAAAGCTTGCTATGAAAGGCGAAAAGGCAGATATCAATAATATATCCAAAGCCGTAAAAGAAGAAGCAGAACAATTGAAAAAACGTATGGAAAAATACGGTAAAGAGTTTTCAAATATGGCTTCAAATAGTGATGTACCAAGAAACGCTGCTGAAAAATTTATTGATTTTTTAGGAGATGTATTAGGTAATGTTGGAAGAGTCTTGTTAAAAATAGTAGGCGTATTATTAGTAGTTTTTGGAATTATTTTCTTCTTAGGACTAACAAGTTCAGTATTTGGCTTATCATTTATGATGGATAGTAACAGTGGAAGTGAGTGGATTGATATGTTATTATTGGATGGAAAAGATTTTTATATTGGAATTATTGGTATTGCTATATTTGCCGGAACACCAATCATTATGATGATTTATGGAGGTATCAAAATTTTATTCAAAATTAATTACAGAAATCGTTGGGTTAATTTAAGTGCTGGTATTATTTGGTTAGTTGGTTTTTTAATGTTGTTATATGTGGGTATTAAAACGGGAAGCGATTTTAATAAAACGGCTAAGGTGAGAGAAAATATAATTGTTGCTCCATATAATACCTTATATTTAAAAATGCACGAAACGCCTGTTAATACTCAGGAATTGAATTTTAGTGATGATGATAAGGAAGGCGAATTAGGCTTTAAAACAAATCGTCGTGATAATAATTATATGATTGGTACTAGTAATAGTATGAAGTATTTATTAGGACATGCTCAATTAAATATCATTAAATCACAAACCGATAAAGTAGAATTGGTTATTGTTAAAGAAGCTAAAGGTGGTGATAAACGTTCGGCAACAGAGCGAGCTAAAAATATTTCTTATAATGTATCTCAAGTTGATAGTTTAATACAATTTGATAATTTGTTTAAAGTTAATAATGCCGATAAATTTAGAGTACAAGATATCACCGTTATATTAAAAGTGCCTATTGGTAAGGTTGTTTATCTTGACAAATCATTAGAAAACTTAATGTATGATATTGAAAATGTAACTAATACCTACGATGGTGATATGATAAACCGCCGATGGATTATGACAGCTAACGGTTTGAAGTGTTTGGATTGTGATGGCATTACAGATAATTCTGATAAAAATAATAGCGATGACGACGATACTGAAAAAGATGTGAAGATTAGCGTTAATGGAGTAGATATTGACAATAAAGATGTTCAGGTAAAATTAGACACGAACGGTATTTATATTCACACTAAGAAAAAATAATCTAATAATTTTAAGATAAATAATTTGTATACCATGTTTTGTATTCATACGTGATACAATATATGGTATACAAAATATAAAAAAACTATGAACAAAATATTTGTACTAATCAATCTTGTAATCAGTATTCACTACTCTTTTGCTCAAACAAAAGTTATTGGGAAATTAATAAACAGCGATAAAGAACCTATACCTTTTGCTACGGTTGCATTACTAAAAACAGACAGTAGCATTGTAAAAGGTACGTATACTGATGCGGATGGGAACTTTGAATTTGAAAAAACAGCAACAGGAAAATATTTTGTAAAATCAATGATTGTAGGTATGCAACCAGCTTTTTCAAAACCATTTGATATAATTTCTGGTCAAAAAGAGTTAACGTTAGACGACATTCCTGTTCAAAAATCGGGTGTTGATTTAAATACAGTGGATGTGGTTGCCATAAAACCATTGGTTGAATTTAAAAATGGAAACATTACCTTAAATGTTGAAAATTCAACCTTAGCAGCGGGTAATTCTGCGTATGATTTATTAAAACGTGCTCCAGGTGTAACTATTGATAACAATAATAATATTTCAATACAAGGCAAAAAAGGTGTAAAAATCATGATTGATGGACGTATGCAGCAACTATCTCCCGATCAATTAGCTAATATGCTTCAAAGTATGAGTGCAGAAGGAATTTCGAGCATTGAGATTATGAAAAATCCCTCAGTGAAATATGATGCAGAAGGCACCGCAGGTATTATTCAAATTAAAACAAAAAAAGCAAAGTTGATTGGTTTTAATGGCAATGTAAATGCTGGGATTAGCAGAGGTGAATTTTGGA
>JAYVDU010000154.1:0-1675 GCA_043749245.1 Bacteroidota bacterium
CCGCTCGCTACCCATCTTACGAAAATTACCAAAGCTTGTTAAACTAACTACCCATCTTCCAATAACGCAGTCGCTTGTTTCAGTTTTCAAACTGAAACCTACTATATTGCGGTCTCCGACCGCCACTAAAATAGTGATCCATATTATATTTTGACCTCCCACTTTATGTAGTGAGTAGCTCAGTTATTTTATAAACGCGCCCTCAATGTCAATGAACTTTGAAAATATTACTTTATATTTTAGAACGGGTCAGAGACCCGAAAATAGGCCGTTCAAGTCTCGCTTTTAGCAGCTTCGCAGCTAAAAACTAAGACTTTGAACAAGCGTTACGCTCTAGTTACAATTTTACACATAGTGTTCCAGCAGTTTTTATGGCACGTTTTTATTTTTTACAACCTTTACACTGATTAAAACTTAAAATTTCAAATTGATTATTATTACTCAATTTTTTTAATACTAAAGTATCCTCAGTTAATTTAAGTATTTTGAAATTTTCTCTAAAAACCTCTATGGTGTCATTTGCTAATTTATAAGGGATTACACCATCATCTCCAATTTTAATATCATTACTATACCATTTAATTATTTCTACCTTATTTTTTATTCTGTATGTATAACTATCATAGAAACTAAATGTAGAATCAAATCTAAATATCCAACAATCGCTTTTATACTCTCCTGTTATATCAGGTTGTATATTCCAATATTTAGCACTTCCATTTGAAAGCTTGTATTTGATGTCAGATTTATGTTCCATTGTCTTATTTAAAACACAACTAAAAAAATAAAATATAATAATTGAAGTTAAAATATTTTTCATGTTAATTTTTTTTACCACTTATTTTCACTTCAGGTATAGATAGAACTCTGTCAACTTTACCATCATCTCCAAGAAATAAATCAGTACGTGTTTTTGAAGAAAATTTATTCACAGCATCTATTACGCCTTGAATTTTTTCTAAACTAACCCCCTTATTTATCGCTTGATTTAACAAAGTCATAGAATAGGCAGGGATAGAAGCTTTGAAATTCGCTGTGGTTCCGTCAAAACTACTATGTTGCATTTGTTTAACCCCAATTTGTGCATGTTCAAATGGCTGGACAGTAGACGGATTTAAAACATGTTCTTTTTCATGAAATATACTATTCATCAAATTATTTGCATCATTCGCATCAGGGTTTATCTTTCCCTGAAAAACAGCAATACTTACTTTTCCAGTGCTTATCTCTGTGAATGCTAATGCTCCATCATTTGTTGTACTGTTAACTCCAATTTGAGAATCTAGCCCTACTTGCTTACCGTAATAAGTAGCCACATTTGAAACCGTTTCCTTATTTTCAGAAACCGAAAGGTCAACTTCTGTTAATAGCTTTGAATTAGAATTTGGATTTTCAGTCGCTTGTTGAAAAGTTGCCCCTGCGTTTACAACTCTAATATCATTTCCAGTCTCAGTGCTACCTAAATAATTTCCTTTATTGTCAAAAAAATGATCGTCCGGCGCATTACCATCTGGATCGATAAATCTTATCGGATTATTCAATCCATAATTATAAGGCGAATGCCGAAAATACTTCTCACTCAAAGCATCCACTCCATTCCACCTCCCAATCGTCGGGTCATAAAACCGCGCACCATAATCATTCAAATTTAAACCCAAATCGCTGTTCCACTCCT
>JAYVDU010000155.1:0-16974 GCA_043749245.1 Bacteroidota bacterium
TATAAATTCAGCTTTTTCGGTAGCCGAGTATTTATCCTCAAATCGGTTTGTTTCCTTTAATAAGTCATAAGCAATAAAGTTAACACCATTCAGTTTGTAATTTTGATGAATCTCTTTATCAATTAAAGATGCTAATACTTTTATTTTTTCATTCTCGTTTAACTCAGGGTTAATAGTTGCAAGTTCTTTATCAATAGGCTTTCCAAAGGCTACGTGTATTTTACCTTTAGATTGCTTTACGCCAGTGAACACCGAAATTAAGTCTTCGCCTGGTGCTTTTACATATTTGGCAGTAAGAGATGAAAAATATAATTCCTGTGTTTTTAATACATCACAAGGTTCGTATTCGAAGCTAATAGTAAGGGGTACAATTTGTAATTCGGCAAAACTCTTTTCAAAATCTTTGCCTCCACTTAGGTTCAACATTTTTAGCAAGCCTGTTTGCGTGCTATCATTGCCATCTTTGGTTCTTCCGTTACGTTGAGCAATCCACACACTCACATTTTTATCAATAATAGTGTGTCGGATATACGCACTCAGTTGACGAGAAAACGCGTAAAGCTCTTTAGCGGTTCCTTCGCGTTGTATTGTAAACATCCTATTCATACTTACAAAATCTGAAATAAAACCTTCGTCCATTAAGTTAGAACCAAACGTGATTTCGGATGTGTAAAAATCTTCTTTTACTAATATCACTTGAAGTATGGCGCTATCTAATAATACATCGCGGTGATTGGCTACAAATAAATAAGCTTTATTTTTATTTAAATGTTCAATGCCACTGTAAGTAAGCCCTGTAGAACTTTTGTTGATGATAGACCAAATGGCCTGATTCATAAATTCCTTTTGAAATTCGTATGCCGATTTAATACTTAAGGCTTTATCAATTGCTTGTTGCTCGGTAACTTCTGGCCAAAAATAAGCCATTGCTTTGAGGTAAGATGGGTGGCGTGCTATACGCTGCATCACTTCTCCAGTCTCAGAATCGTAATAGGTTCGTAAATTTTCGAAATCAAATTCTTTAGCAAAATCACTAATTGTTTTGGGCGGTTCTGATATATAGGGTTTTGTCATAATTTATTTTTTTGTTAATTGAAAACTAAAGGCATTATTAAATTGAGGCTTAATTATCCATTCACTTTTTGAATTGATATAACCCCACAAATCATCCTTATTTTTGGCTGGATATAAATCATGCAGACCTAATTTAATATCATTAAATTTTGGCTCTACTAAATATTCTCCCGTTGTATCTATAATACCCCATAGTCCATTAATTTTAACGCAAGCTAATTCATTTTGAAAATCAAGTGCTTTTTCAAACTTTGCTGAAATTACTTTTTTAAAAGTTTTATCGCAATAACCCACTTTATTATTGACTTTACTTATAATTAAACCATTATTAAAATTTCCAAAAATTTTAAAGGTCGCATTATGTCCATAAATTAAAGGGTTTCTATCATCAGGCTTTATTAAATAATTCCCAAGCGAATCAACCAAACCCCAAATCCTATCTTTACTTACCCAAGCATAACCTTCATTAAAATCTTTCGTATCATTATAATAGGGGGCAATTAAATAAACTCCCATTTTATTAATACATCCCCATTTACCATCTTTTAAAACCCACGCTTTATTATCTACAAAATGACAAACCCTGTCATATTGCGGTTTGATAACAACCTCACCTTTAGTATTCATATAACCATGGTCTCCCTTTTGACTAATAACAGATAAGCCACCAGAAAACTTATGCCCGTCAAAAAACTGGGGCTGTATGACCATTTCTCCATTTAGATTAATAAAACCCCATTTCCCTTTCACTCTAACTTCAGCTAATCCTTCATTAAAGTTTTCAGCTTTTTCAAAATCAATTCCAAAAATAGAGTTACCGTTCGCATCAATAAAAGTAAATAAATCCCTATGTCTCAATCTTCCTACGCCATCTTTGAATGGAAAAAGGTAATCTGAATCGGGTATTCCTTCTTTTTCTCTATCGTTTTGAATGTAAGTTATCTTTCCTAAAGTATCAATGTAAGCAGCTCTATCATCATTTAACTTTACAAATGCACAATAATTCTGTGCATGCATAAGAAACACATTTACAATTAAACACAATATATAAATTATTCGATTGCTCATCTTCTATCTATAAAGATAATTGGCTTCCTGCTCATTTCCGGTAATTGTCTTTTAGCAATGTTTTCGGGTGTTTCAAGTATAATAGTTGGAGCAACTCTAAGTTTTGCTCTAAAGTGATCTTTTAAATCTTTATCAAAATTTTCGGGTGGTTGGTTACAACCAATATGTATTTCTATTTCGTCGGTACCAATATCATTAGTAAATACTTCGATGATATAATTTTTAATGTAAGGTACTGTATTTAAAATATCGTATAACGCTGGTGGATATAAACTAGTTCCTTTAAATTTGATCATCTGTTGCTTTCGTCCTAAAATAGGGCTTACACGAAGGGTTGTTCTTCCACAGGAACAAGGCTCGTAATGTGCTTTGCAAATATCACCTGTTTTAAATCTGATTAAAGGCATCCCTTCTACACCCAAAGTCGTCACCGTTAATTCTCCCGGTTCTCCTTCTTTTACAGGCTTATTGGTGTCATCTAAAAATTCAACAATTAATAATTCAGGGTGATGATGCCCCCCTCTTCCTGCTTCGCATTCCGTAAACGCTGCCCCCATTTCGGTAGAAGCGTATGTGCTAAATAATTGCACAGGCCATTTATCAGTAATTCGTTTTCCAAGCGTATTATAACTAAAATCTTCGTTACGAATCGGTTCGCCAATACAGACTATTTTTTTAATGCTCGAGTTTTTATAATCAATGTGATTGGCTTCTGCAAACTCAATAAGCTTTACAATAAACGATGGAACGGCAATGGCAATGGTTGGATTCAATCGTTTGATCGTGTCCCACTGAAACTCAGGCATCCCATTACCTACTCTAACCACACCAGCTCCCATTTGCTTAATACCCAAAAAATAAGCCATTCCTGCCATAAAACGCCTGTCGATGGTTGTCATTAATTGGTAAATATCTTGTTTTGTTCCTGTAGCACAGGCTAAAGAAATATGTTCGTTGTAAGCTAAGCGTTCTAAATCCTGATTAGTTAATGCAAAAGTCAATGGATCGCCTAGTGTGCCACTCGTAGTTACATAATCAATTAATTTATCTGGTGGAACGCAAAGAAAATCAAAATTATGTTTATACAAATCGTCTTTGGTGGTGACTGGCAGTTGTTGCAAATCAGCTAAGGTCTTTATCGTTGAACTATCAATGCCATGTTCTTTGAAACGGGTTTTATAAAATTGAGAGTTTGAAGTAACGTAAGCCAATAATTCGACAAGTTTTAATTCCTGAAGTTGATTAATATCAATCGGAGACTGGGTTTCGATATGTGGTATGGTTTTCAATCAATCAAAAAAAGGAGTGCCTAAGATAATGGAAAATTACATATTATAGTTAATTTAGTGTTATTAATATCAAATGAAACTAAAAGAGGAATTGTTAGCAGAAATAAGAGTGTTTAAAGCACCTGAATTAGCTAATCAGATTTTAAAATCACATCAACTTTCTGCGTTGATAAAATTGGCGTTAGAAAAAGATCCCTTGCTCAGTAGTCGCGCTATGTGGGTATTAAGCCATTGCAGCGATATTGACTCAACGTTTGTAAAGCCATATTATTCAACACTTATTTTAAATCTTCAAAATAAACCCTTGCATGATGGTGTTATTCGAAGTACGCTCCGTTTATTTCAAGAGCATGAAGTTCCCGAAGAGCATCAATCTTTCCTGATAGATAAATGTTACGAGTATGTTAAGAATCCAGCAGAAGCTATTGCTATCCGAAGTTTTGCCATCACGGTCATTTACCATATCTCTAAACCTTATCCCGAATTATTACATGAATTAAATTTGTTATTGCTTCATTTAAGCACTAACGAAGCATCTCCAGGAATGATATCTAAACTAAAAAACACCATGGCGTTAATTGAAAATGATAAACGTAGTGTAAAATAGTTGATACGTTAGAATATTATTAATGCCATATTATTGAATACACCGTTCGTCATTGCAAGGAACGAAGAAATCTCAAATAATACTGTGAGTGATATTGCTTCGTAAAGGAACACTCGCAATGACGTGTAAACAGGTATTATTTTATTTCACAAAACTACCGCAGCCCGTATATGTTTTGTTATTTAATTTTACAGTGATGCTTCTGTCTTCCTGATCACCACTGGCAGTATAAACACAAGGTGTATTTGCAATAGCGATTGTTAAAGCATATTTTTCGCCGTTTTCACTTTTGGCTTTTGAGTAATTATACCCTTTAGCATTGTCCAAATTTTCAAAAGTATCATCAATCCATAAACTATCCTTGCCGTAATTAACAACTAGTTTTAACTTATCATTGTAAAACTGAGCATACCATCCTGGCTCTGAACCATGCGCTGTAAATAGTAACTTGTGTTCTTTAGCCTGTCTTTGCTCTTCTTCTTCAACTAAATTGGTAAGCGCGCCTAATTTAGAAACAGAAATATCAACGTTTGCAACCGTATCATCTCCTTCTTTTACTGTTTTTTCGCCTTTAGAATTAAGTTGATTGCAAGCACTTATAATAAATAAAGCTATAATTGGGATTACTATTTTTTTCATGGAATGTATTTTAATTTATCTTTTAAATTTACACACTATTTTTTATAAATGTATCTTTGCAAAAACAAAAAACTAATGTCAGCAAAAAAACTTTAATTTCTTCGTTACGCCTGGCTTAAAAATGGTCATTTGCAATACTTCGACTTACTTCGACTCCGCTCAGTAACCGTCGCTCAGTACAAGCAAGCAAACTCCCACTGTATAAGCCTTCGCAAGCCTCGAACTTAGAGCTTTCTTATTTAATATTAAGTTTTCATACAAACACTAATTATGGAATTGAAATTTGATATCATCGAAATTTTAAAAGTAACAATGGTTCTTTTTGCCGTTATTGATATTATTGGGTCAATTCCTATTATCATCAGTCTAAAGCAAAAGACAGGAGGTATTAATGCTCCTAAAGCATCAGTAGTATCTTTATGTATCATGCTAGTTTTTCTATTTGTAGGAAACACTATTTTAGAGATTATTGGAATTTCTATTGGTGATTTTGCCATCGCTGGTTCTATCTTAATTTTTATAGTAGCAATGGAAATGATTTTAGGAATTCAAATTTCTAAAGATACGATGCCTGCAACTGCATCCGTAGTTCCTTTAGCATTTCCTTTGATTGCGGGCACAGGAACACTAACAACCCTTTTATCTATACGTGCAGAGTATAATATTGTTTCCATTATTGTTGCTATTATGCTAAATGTAGTTATTGTTTATATTGTTTTAAAAAACTTACAACGCCTCGAAAACCTATTGGGTATTGGAGGGATAGCCATTCTGAAAAAAGTGTTCGGCATTATTTTATTAGCAATTGCTATTAAATTATTTAAAAAATATACGGGACTTTAGGAATGATAATACTAAAAACTTGGTAAAAAAATTAGTTACTATTTTAAACACGTCTAACGAACGAAATAGATTATACTTTTAAGAAACTGTCCGATAAAACAAGAGCGTAGGATTGTCAAAAATGCGAGCAGATTTGTGGTGAATTAGCGATAGCGTAATCAACATGACAAATAAACAACAATAATAAATAATTGTTAAACAAGAATTCAAGGATTTAGCGGAGCGTAAAATCCGTAGAATTCCGTGAGGAGAGTGGAGCATATTTTTGACTTGATTTTTTGTTTCTTTTTGATTTAAGCAAAAAGAAAATAAAAAACATTCCATTAAATATATTCTATAACTCCAATAGTTCAATCAAGACAAAAATTTATTGTTAACTTATCTCTATTATTTTATCTTTATCAAAAAACAGTTTATGGCATCAACTTCTAAACATCCGAAAGGATTGTTCTTTTTAGCTTTTACAGAATTTTGGGAACGCTTTGGTTATTATTTAATGATCGGAATTTTCTTTCTATACATGACGGCTGATTATGACAAAGGTGGCTTTGGCTGGGAAGGCTCAAAAGCATCAGATGTGTATGGCACCTTTATAGCCTGTGTGTTTCTAACTCCCTTTATCGGCGGGCTATTAGCCGATATGAAGTTGGGTTATCGGTTTTCAATCACTTTAGGTGGTATATTAATGGGTATAGGATATTGCCTACTTTCTGTCAGAGAAGAATGGGCATTTTACATATCATTAGCAACCATGATTATTGGTAACGGTTTTTTTAAACCAAATATATCAACGCTTTTGGGCAATTTATATAACGACCCTCAATACATCGCCAATAAAGATACTGGCTACAACTTGTTTTATATGAGCATCAATATTGGTGCATTTGTATGTCCGTTTGTTGCGGCATTTATGCGTATCAAATACGGTTGGAATTGGGCCTTTATAACAGCTGGCATAGGCATGTTTATTGGTGTTATCACGTTTTGGGTTGGAATGAAACATTACAAACACGCTGATGTAAGGAAAGAAACGACTCCCGAAAGTCAGTCAACTATTAAGCGGTTTTTAAAAGTACTAGCCGTAGCAGTTGGCTTTGCTGCTATAGGTTGGTTTATTCCTGATTCTATTTTAGGTAGCGATAGTACAGATGCCTTTTTTTGTGCGTGTATTCCTATTATCTTTTTTTATTCCACTGTTTATAAAAGCTGCACTGTTGAGGAAAGAAAACCAGTGTTAACGATGTTTACCATTTTTGGAATCGTCATTATTTTTTGGTCAGTATTTAAATTAAACGGAAGTGCATTAACAACGTATGCCGATAAATACACAGATAGAGAAATGCCAAATGCAATATTGCCTGTCGCTAAATTCCTTGGGCAGTGCGACAATTCGGTAGTTGCCAAAAACGACTCCGTTTACCAATTAGATGAACATTTCAGACGTATCAAAAATAAAGATGGAGTTGCTATTAAATGCATCGATTACCCATATTATTTTAAAAATTTAGAACCTGAAAAATATCCAAAGGAAGGTGAGCACTTAACCTTAATTCCAACCGAATTATTTCAAACCATCAATCCATTTTTTGTAATCATCTTAACACCACTCGTTATATTATTTTTCGGTTTTTTACGCAAACAAAAAAAAGAACCAACCACAGCAACGAAAATTGCTTACGGGTTATTAATCTCCGCCTTATCAACATTAATTATGGTAATGGCTGTTTATTATACAAATAATGGCATCAATAAAGCAAGCGCCTTATGGTTAATTTGTAATTATGGAATTATAACTATTGGAGAATTATGTTTAAGTCCCATGGGATTATCAATGGTGTCCAAACTTTCTCCGGCAAGGTATACCTCCTTAATGATGGGAGGATGGCTTTTGGCAACTGCCATTGGCAATAAAATAAGTGGAGTACTCGCTAAAAATTGGGATAAATTTGACGATAAAGCAAATTTTTATTTACTTAACTTTTGTTTATTATTAGTGGCAACGATTGTCATGTTTACTTTGCTCAAACGCCTAAACAGAGTATTTAAAGAGACCTAAAACTTGTTTAAATTTGTAGAAATTTCAAACTACTTGATATTTAAATATAAATTTAGTATTTTTAAATAATGACTAAATGGTTAATTTATTTTGTTGTTTGTTTAAGTTTACTTAACACACTTCATAGCCAAAACAAAGGACTCGTTCAACAACAATATGATATTATTGATGGTGACGAATACTTGATCATTAAAAATTATGTAACCGCTTTAGAAATTTATAAAGAAATTTATAAATCTATTCCTGATAATAGAGAGCTTCAATACAAAATTGCACTATGCTATTTAAACACTAATACCAATCGTTTAGAAGCAATTAAGTATTTAGAGTATGTAGTGAAAGAAGAAAAGTTTGCACCAGATGCGTGGTTTGAATTAGGTTATGCTTATGCCTTAGCTTATAAATTAGATGAAGCTATTACTTCTTTAGAAAAATATAAAACACTGGTTCCTAAACAGTCTGCAAAAGCAAATATTAGAATTCAACAATGTAAAAATGCAAAAGAACTCATGAAACAGCCTGTTAATGTGTCTTTTCATAATTTAGGTAAAGAATTAAATTCTGCTTATCCCGATTATTATCCTTGGATAACAAAAGACGAAAATTTTTTAGCATTTACCACTCGCCGAAAAGGCAATATAGGCGGGTCTTTAGAAGGCGATGGTTATTATTCTTCTGATATTTATACAAGCATAGCCGTTAATGGAAAATGGTCGAAAGCTAAAAATATTGGACCCACAGTTAATACTGCTCTTGATGAGCAAGTAGTGGGCTTAAAAGCAGATGGCTCTGAAATGCTTGTATATTTTGACCATATGGACCTATATGGCGATTTGTTTTCATCTAAAAAGAAAGGCTCTATTTTTCAAAAAGTAATTCCTTTATCTGAACAATTAAATAAAAAAATAGAACACTCTGGTTCTGTAAGCGAAGAAGGCAATACCATTTTCTTTGTAAGAAAAGATAAAGAAAATGAAGAAGAGAAAACAGATATTTATATTAGTAGAATGTTACCGTCTGGAACATGGGGCGAACCACAAAAACTAAATGATAATGTAAATTCGCCCTATAACGAAGACTTTCCTTATTTAGCGATAGATGGTAAAACATTGTATTTTTCATCAGAGGGACATAATAGTATGGGAGGATTTGATTTGTTTAAAAGCACATGGAATCCAGAAACCAACAACTGGAGTAAAGCCGTAAACCTAGGCTATCCAATCAATACAACTGATGACGATCGTAGTATTAGTATATCAGCTGATAATTCAGTGGGATATATTAGCGCAATAAGACCCGGAGGATATGGAGATTTAGATATATATCGTATTAAGTTTAATGCACGTAAAAAATATGTAATTTATAAAGGTGAAGTCACATTTACCGATTCTACAAAAACACCTCAACAAATTATTGCAACAATTACTACTGTTGAAAAAACGACGAAGGAAGAGTACAGTTTTTCGCCCAATCCACAAACAGGCTCTTTTATTATGGCGCTTCCGGAAGGAACCTATAACATAACGGTAAATTCTTTGGGTTATAAAGATATTACCGAAACTCTTATCGTATCTGATATAGGGACTTCAACTACCGAAAGACAAAAAGAATTTAAGTTAGTAAAACCTTAGATTGTAAAATCCTTAAACTGACAAAACGCCTGTTAAATCGGCACTTACAAAGCCATCCTCTGTAATAGTTTTAGTGGTAACGGTAAATGATTTGTTCACTAAATTCTCATCATAAGGATAAACTATTTTGATATAATTTTCAGTGAAGCCATTCATGATACCATTTTTGTTTTCGTGTTCAAATAACACCGTAAACTCTTGATTGAGATGTTTCTCGTAAAAGGCTCTTAATTTTTTAGCTGATAATATACGTAGCATCTTATTACGGCGTTTACGTTCGCTATATTCTACTTTACCTTCCATAGTAGCAGCTTCTGTATTATCGCGCTCACTGTAAGTGAATACGTGCAAATACGAAACATCTAAGCCATTAATAAAATTGTACGTATCTAAAAAATGTTCGATTGTTTCACCAGGAAAACCAACAATCACATCTACACCAATACAACAGTTAGGCATTAACTCTTTAATTTTAGCAACTCGATTAGCATACAAATCACGCTTATAACGGCGTTTCATTTTTGATAATATATCATCGTTACCACTTTGTAAGGGAATATGAAAATGAGGAACAAACCGTTTGCTTTGTGCCACAAATTCAATAACATCATCCTTTAATAAATTAGGCTCAATGGATGAAATCCGAATCCTTTCAATGTTTTCAACGGCATCTAAGGCTTTTATTAAATCAAGAAAATTATAGTCTTTATGTTTTTTTGTGTCCGTATCTATATCTACACCGTAACCAAAATCACCTAAGTTAACGCCCGTTAACACAATTTCTTTAACACCACTCGCTGCTATTTTCTTTGCATTAGAAATGGCATTTTCAATGGTATCACTTCTACTTTTTCCACGCGCTAAAGGAATGGTACAAAACGTACAGCTATAATCGCAACCATCTTGTACTTTTAAAAATGAACGCGTTCTATCGCCTACAGAATAAGAATCTACAAAGGTATGTACATCTGATATTTCACAATTATGAATTTCGGTATTGCTATTTTTACCGGAAAAATGAATATAATTTAATAACTTAAATTTTTCCGAAGCACCCAAAACTACGTCTACTCCTTCGATATTAGAAATTTCATCGGGTTTTAATTGAGCATAACAACCAACTACAGCAATAAAGGTTTCGGGGTTATGCGCTAATACAGACTTTACAATTTGCTTGCATTCTTTATCCGCATTTTCAGTCACAGAGCAGGTATTAATAACGCACACATCAGCACCTTTATCAAGTGTAACTTTCTCAAATCCTTTTTCCTGCATCAAACGTGCAATGGTAGATGTTTCTGAAAAATTAAGCTTACAACCTAAGGTGTGAAAAGAAACGGTTTTTCCTGCAAATGACATGGGTTAAAGATAGTAATTTTAAATAAATGAAGGGAACCTCTAAAACTAATACAATTGAAGTAAAATTCGCATAAGTATAACCTCCTATTTGTTTTTTTTAACAATCATTTCTGTTACAATTTTTGCACTTAACAAACATAAAGGAATACCACCGCCAGGATGCACACTCCCACCTGTAAAATACATGTTTTTAATTTGACTACTATTGTTAGCATGTCTTAAAAAAGCGGCATATTTATTATTAGATGCATTACCGTATAATGAGCCACCAGCCGAACTTGTGCGCTGTTCAATAATATATGGGTCAAGTACATCTTCTACTTCAATATAAGATTCGATATCCGTTTTTAAAACGCGATTAATTTTTGCAACAATATGTTTCCGCATTTCCTGCACATAGTCTATCGGTTTGCTGGATGTGTTACTTGGCACATTAACCATCACAAACCAATTTTCGAAACCCTCAGGAGCATCCTGTTTACTGTGCTTTGAACCAATGTTAATATATATTGACGGATCGTGATATGGTTTTTTATCCTGAAACATACACTTAAATTCTTCTTCTCCATTGGAGCTAAATAAAATATTATGTAAGGACAATTCTTTAAATTCTTTTTTGATACCCCAATAAAAAATTAAAGCAGACAAAGATTTTTCTTGATCCAATAACTTAGAACGATAATATTTTTTATCTAATAATTTGGTGTAAACGTGTTTGATATCTGAATTAGAAACGATGTAATCGGCTGCTATTTCACCATTTTCAGTAACGACACCAATTGCGGTATCGTTTTCAATTTTTATTTTTGTAACCCTTGAATTGAATTTATACTCCGCACCAAGTGTTAAGCCTAATTCATAAATATGTCTAGTGATGTCATGCATACCCGTTGCAGGCACAAATGCACCGATATTATGTTCCAGATGTGCAATAATATTGATTAACGCAGGTGCTTGAAATGGATCAGAGCCGTTATACGTCGCAAAACGATTAAACAATTGTACAGTCTTAGGATTCTTGAAACGCTCTTTGTTAGCTTCGTTCATCGTTTTACCTAATTTCAATTTCCCTAAATTTAAAATGGCTTTTGCTGTTTTTAAGTTTAAGAAATTAGATAATTTATGAAGGGATTGCGCCATAAAAATATCAGACGTAAGCTCGTACAACTTACCCGAAAATTTCAATTGCTCTAAAACAGATGCTTTAGTTTCGCCTAATTTTGCAGCTACTTCATTAGCAAATTTTTCTTTATCCGAATAAGCCGTTAACGCTGTACCGTCTTCATAAAAATAATGAACGATGGTATCTAACGTTAAGTACTTAAATGGTTTATCCAGCTTACTAATAGCCGTCAAATCATCAATTAAATTGGGGAGTGTAAACACAGAAGGTCCCATATCGAAACGGTATCTGCCTATTTGTTTGGTCGTTAATTTACCTCCAACGTAATCGTTAGCTTCTACTACCGTTACTTTAAACCCTGCAGCTGCAAGCCTAACAGCAGATGCTAATCCGCCAACACCTGAACCAATAATAACAACATGTTTTTTCATTAGACACGTTAATCAAAATATAAAAAGCCTCTTAATTGAGGCTTTTTTATTTCACTTGGCGGAGAGGGAGGGATTCGAACCCTCGGTACAGTTTCCCGTACGCATGTTTAGCAAACATGTCCTTTCGGCCACTCAGGCACCTCTCCAACTCTTAATTTAATAAGAGGTTGTAAATGTAAGCATTTTTTTAAATTATGTAAACTTAATCAAAAAATAATTTTCTGTATTTTAGTTAAATAAATATGACTAGTTTTAAAACTATGAACTTTATTAAATATATCTTATTACTTATAATCACTGCTTTTGCAGTTAATAGCTGTAAGAAGGCTCAAAACAATACCTTAGTGGTTCATATATTACACGAACCAGAAGATCTTCATCCAACCAATGGCACATCTGCTCTACGAGCTGAAATAAATCTTTACACGCAGTTAAGCTTATTAAAAATAGATTATAAAACGAGTGAGCTTCTGCCCTGTATGGTAAAAGCCTTACCTGTTGTATCTGAAGATGGGTTAACCTATACCTACGAAATTAAAGACGAACTAACCTGGGATGATAAAACACCTGTAACGGCTGCAGATGTTGCTTTTACCACCAAGGCCAATAAATGCTTATTAACTAATAATCCTGCACTTAAACAAAATTGGGATAATGTGAAAGACATTGTGATTGATTCCAAAAATCCTAAAAAATTCACCGTTGTAATGATTCATCCAAATGCTTTAAATAAATGGTTTTGGACAGATTTCCCTATTATAGAAGAAGCTTTTTTTGATAAACATAAAACCCTACTAACCTATACTACTGCGCAATTAATAGACAGCGTATTTTTAAAAACGAACCTCGCTGTAAAAGCTTGGACGGATGAATTCAATAGCCCTAAATATTATACCAATCCTGAATTTATGAATGGCGGCGGACCTTACAAAGTAACCAAGTGGGACAAAGGCGTAAGTATAACCCTCGAAAAAAAGAAAAATCATTGGACCAAAAACTGCGAGGAGCAATGGTTTTGCCAAGCATATCCTGACAAAATTATTATGAAACTAAATACGAATAATGCTTCTACCCTACTCGAATTAAAAAATGGTTTAATAGATGTGTCTACAAATGTAGATTACGCCTCATTTTCAGAACTTGCAGCTAACAAGACATTTACAGATAAATATGTTACTAAATTAGCCGACACTTATAACTACACCTATATAGCCATGAATATGAAGCCTGATGGCAAAACCCATCAACCTTTATTTACAGATGTGTTAGTGCGCAGAGCGATGGCTATGTTGGTGCCGTATGATCAGATTAATAAATTAGTTTATGGTAATCATTGTAAACGCATGGTAAGCCCTGTGTCTTTGCTTAAAAAAGAATTTAATACTACTTTAAAACCAATTGAGTATAACATACAACAAGCAAAAGCCTTGTTAAAGCAAGCTGGATGGGAAGATACAGATGGTGATCAAATTTTAGATAAAGTAATTGCTGGAGAAAAAGTAAAATTTCAATTCAATATCAATTTCATCAATGCCCAAAAACAATGGGAAGACATTGCCAAGCAGATAGCAGAAAGCATGCAAAAAGTCAACATCTTTGTACAATTAAATCCTATGGAGTATAATGGCTTTGTAAGCGCCGCTATGAATCACGATTTTGATATGAGTATGAGTGCCTGGCAAAACAGCTTACAACCTGAAGATTTTTCTCAACTATGGAAAACCACGTCATGGTCGACAAATGGATTTAATTTTACTGGATTCGGGAATACGCAATCAGATGGCTTGATTGATAGTATAAACAGCTGTGTGCAAGAATCTAAGCGTGTTGAATTGACAAAGAATTTTCAGCAATTAGTATATCAAGAACAACCTTACATTTTTTTATTAACACAAGTGCGCCGCGTTGTCGTTAGTAAAAAATGGACTAACTTGGAAATATATACAGAGTATCCTGGCGTTTTGTTAAATACCTTAAAGCTTAACAACTAATGTTACGCTATACGTTAAAGCGATTGTTGTGGTTTATACCAACCTTGTTTGCTGTAACCATTATCGGTTTTATGTTATTAGCATCTGCGCCCGGAGATCCTGTTAATTCAATGGTTTCCATATCTAACTCGGGAGGAGGCATGAAATCTTCCAATGATATTGAAATACAAAAAAACTATTGGCGCAAGCAACTCGGATTAGACCTGCCCTTGTTTTATTTTTCGATTCATAAATTATCGGAACCTGATACATTATATAAAATCACCAACGAGTCTCTGTTAACGAACTTCAACGAACAAATTAATACTACCGGTGGTTACAAAAATTATATTCCAAAATTTGCTTGGTATGGATTTCATAATAAATACCACCGATGGTTATTTGGAGGAAATGGTTCCAAAGGCATTATTCGTGGCGACTTTGGACTATCGTATTCAAAGAAAGTACCAGTGATGGATATCATCAAAGATAAAATTGGCTGGTCATTATTCTTCTCTTTACTATCCATTATACTCGCTTATGCAATTAGTATTCCCTTAGGCATTAAAATAGCTTTACAGCCAACAGCGGCATTCAGTAAAGTTTCGCAGGTGTTTTTGTTTATGCTTTATTCCGTTCCCGCCTTTTTTATGGGCGTTTTATTACTCATGTTATCTGCAAATCCAGATGTTATTTCAATCTTCCCTCCTTCTGGAATTAAGCCTATAGAGGGCTACGGCAACTCGGCTTCTTTTTTAGAAAAACTAACAGACTCCTTACCGTATATTATTTTACCTCTCATTTGTTATACATACTCGTCTTTAGCATTTATTACACGGTTAACAACAACCTCCATTAACGAACAGCTATCCTTAGATTACATTAAAACAGCCAAAGCAAAAGGATTATCTGATAGGCAATTGATATACAAACATGCACTTAAAAATAGTGCGCTACCACTCATTACTGTTTTCACATCTGTGTTTCCAAGTATTGTTGGTGGATCAGTTATTATCGAAAGTATATTTACCATTCCTGGTATGGGACTCGAAACCGTTAAATCCATTGTATCTCAAGACTATCCCTTTGTGATAGCTGTCATTACCTTATCCGCTTGCATAACTATTTTAAGTTATTTAATAGCTGATATATTGAATGCAAGGATAGATCCACGGGTAAGAAAAAGTTTGAGTAATAAATTTTAACAAAGAGAAACATGAGAAAAAATGTCATAGAGTTTATATTATGCCCGATATACATTGCTTCAATAAGCTCTGAAAACTCGCATAAATACAAGCCTCTGTGTTAGAAAAAAATAAATGAACGTCGCTAATACATATTATACAATCAAACAAACGCTCTCACGCAACAGAGCGTTAAAGCGTGCATGTCAAGTATTTTGTGGATTGGTAGTTGTTGTGATATTAGCTCCTTTCATTGCAAACGACAAACCTCTAGTATGTAAATATCAGGGACAATGGCTTTTTCCGGCATTTTCATGGAAACAGCAATTAGTATTGCCAAGTCAAGAGATTATCTATTATAATATGGGTAAAGATTGGAAATTAAAAAACTATGACTTTGTTGTGTTTTCGCCTTGCGCTTATTCTCCTAATACTATTGATGCTGATAATGCTCCTTGTAAAAGCCCGTTTGATAAGCAACTTCTTGAATTAACGAATAAACAATTAGTACCCTTACCTTTAAAATTTAGACATTGGCTTGGTACTACTCAAAATGGAACAGACGTATTATCTGGTATTATTCATGGTACAAAAATATCATTGAGCGTTGGTATATTTAGTATGCTCATTGCCGCATTGCTTGGTATAGGCTTAGGAGTATGCGCGGGCTATTTTGGCAACAACACGTTAAAAATTGGTTATGTGCAAAGTATACTGTTAATTATCAGTATAGGTGTCGCTTGGTTTTATGGCTTTGTGGTGAGAGCCTCATCGCTTTCTAACGCTTTCCAGCAAGGAGGAATTTATTTAATCATGCAACTCTTTTTGTCTTTCTGTATCTGTGGCTCTATTATTTATCTTTTTTCATTCATAGGAAAACGCATCGATAATAAACTAAAACTTTCTGAAACCCTTCATTTACCAGTAGATGCAATCGTTTCCAGACTCATTGAAATATTGAATGCCATTCCATCGTTATTATTAATCATTACCATATCAGCCATTGCTAAACCATCCTACACGGTTCTTATTTGCATCATTGGTTTTTTAAGCTGGACAAACATTGCTCGCCTCACAAGAGCTGAATTTCAAAAAACCAAACAACTCGATTACGTAACCTCTTGCAATGCCATTGGCATGAGTGATTTTCGAGTGATGTATAAACACATCTTACCAAATGTATTTCCGCTTATTTTAGTACAATTGGTATTTGGTATGGCAGGCGCTGTTTTGGTTGAAGCCTCCTTATCCTTTTTAGGCGTCGGAGTTCCTTTAGATATAGTTACTTGGGGTAGTTTACTAAACGAAGCCCGTGATCACTTTTCATCCTGGTGGCTAGTGCTATTTCCAGGGCTCTGTGTATTTACTCTTATTTATATTTACAATAAAATTGGAGCAGAATTATCAAAAATTAAGTAGGGATTCCTCATAAACTCAGTCATCTTTTTAACCTTCTTTTTGCTTGATCAAAAGAAGCAAAAAATCAAGCTAAATCGCCAAATCCATTTTTCCTCGCACATACAACGCTTCAGCTGCGCCGGAAAAACTAGGATTTCGCACCGATTTAGCAAAGCCTACCGCACCTTTACCAACGTATGCAGTAATTTTAATGCAGAGTAATATAACGTATTTACCAACGTTTTATAACTATTTGCCTCGCAGATGATTTATAGAAAACATCTTAAAAGCATTGATATTAC
>JAYVDU010000156.1:0-5824 GCA_043749245.1 Bacteroidota bacterium
GGTAGCGCCAGTCGTAATAACATCATCTACTAACACAACATGTTTGTTTTTAAAATCATCTAGATTGGTTAATTGAAATTTATCTTCCACGTTTTCCCAACGCTCGTATTTGTTTTTTTTAGTTTGTGTATCCGTAAAATCAGAACGTATTAAAACAGTTGTATTTAAAGGTATTTCTAAGCCATTTGCTAATCCTTTGGCAAATTCTTCACTTTGGTTAAACCCACGAATTTTAAATTTTTTAGGATGTAAAGGAACTGGAATGATATAATCTGCTTGACTAATAATCACATCTTCTTTTAAATCATTAGCAAACCAATTACCAACTAATTCCGCTAATTCTTTGTTGTGCTTGTATTTGATGGCATGCAATATTTTTTGGACACCACCTTTTTTAGTAAACATATAAAAACTCGTTGCTAATTGCAAGGGCGTCCTTCCATAAAATAAAGTATCAACAGGATTTTTTATGCTTTTATGAAAATTTGTTTTTGGTAAATTTACTTTACAATAATTACATACTTGTTCTTCGTGCTTGTATAAAGAGTTACCGCAAGCAATGCAGTGGCGAGGATATATAAGGGCTATAAAATCTTGAAACATATTACAACTTTCCTGCTAACGTGCAACTCAATTTATAGGTATTAACTTTACCTGATAGATTAAACAATTCTATATACACTACATAAATACCTATGGGCGCTTTTTCGTTTTCATCGTTAATGCCATTCCAGCTCAACGTGCCATCTTGCGAGAGTTGCTCATTTTTAATTAAGTAACGCACTTGCCTTCCCTTACTATCATATATGTAAATGTTAGCAGCTTTCCCTGGCTCATCTAATTTATAAGCAATGTTTAACACGTCGTTATACCCATCATTATCGGGCGAAAACAAAGGGTTAGGTATAGTAACGCCACTACCGCCATCGGCTTGCATATATTGTGAATTACGATAGGCTGGTGTAGCAAAGCCTACATTTTCAGAAGCACTATTCCAATTTGTTTTATCGTTGGTAGCTCTATTAAAATCAATACGTTCGAGCGATACACCTTTGGTGCTTACCAATAAAGGAAAATGCATCTTACTTGTGTATTTAAAATTATCTATCACTAAAGCGTTCGTATCTGTCAACGTCACAATCCCTGCATCACTACTCATCGTTGGTAAATTCGCTACATCTAAAAACCCGCGTGGATTAGGTGTTTGATATTGCTGCTTAATGATTGTTCCATTTTCACTAATAACCATATACGTTTCCGGAAACACTAAAAAACCATCACCAGTAATGCGCTCTGTATTAATTAACGTTCCCGTAATAGTGTCCATCGAGCCTATCCGAAGCTGTTTTAAATCAATCGTTTTAGAACTCTTATTATAAAGTTCCACAAAATCCACACCACCTGTATTAGGCTCAAATAATATTTCATTAATAACAATATCATTATAAGCAGGCGCTTGTGGTAAAGCAAATGGAGCGGAAATCAACGTATTAATTAAATTTCCGACGCAATCTTTTATGTTATTTAATAAAGAAACATGGTATAACGTTCCCAAGCTTAACGAGGTTGCCATTTTTAATTTTACTTTTTTAAAGTCATAGGAAATAGCATAAATATAGGTTGGTGGCGTTAGTCCGTTATCAAAGCTGTACGAGGCGGGGTTCATTAAACTCAAGCTATCTAAAGCCTCTGTAAAAACTAAGGCAATAGTGTCTTTATTAATAACGTATACTCGGTCTATTTGCGGCGCTGTATTATCTGGATTTAATGCATTCACGGAATTTCTTTTTCCCGGCGTCCCACCATTTACATTTTTACTGGCATGCCAGTTGTTTTGTCCACCACAAGGGTTATTCGGGTCTATTTGTTCTAAGCTCCAGCCGCCATCTTTTTTGTTATCATCGTTATACCAAGATGTTGCATAAGTAATTGCATTAATTAACACATTGTTACTATCACGTAACGTTAAGGTAGTACCATAATTTGACAACGAAGGAAAACTCGGTACTTCATACGCTTTAATGCCAGCATTATAAAATGTATTTGCATTACCTACACCTGTTAATACAATAAAACTATCGGGCTTAATCGTTATATCAGGCAATTTTTTAGAACTAGTGGTTGTCGCAAATTTCCAGTTTTTAAGATTAATCGAAAAAGGCGTTCTATTCTTTAATTCGACGTATTCCTCTGTTGGCAGGTTAATCGCAGGGTCTGGATCAGGCATTAATTCATTCATAACAACATCTTGATACCTGGCTTTGTAATAAGAAAACACAAACGCATTCGGGCTTAACACATTGCTATTACAATCCGTCACTCCCGAAACAGTGAGCGTATAGTTAGTCGCATTGATCAATTTATTAGTTAAGAATAAAATCGCACACATATTGCCACTACTAACAGTAGCAAGTGATGGCGAACTAATAGCATTACTTACACTGTAATTTGAAGCTGTTTGTAATTGAGTTGTAGAAATGACATCGTCAAAACAAACTATAATATGCAAAGAGTCAAGCACCGAAACGTTAGTAATTTTAGGGTCAACAACATCAGGCGAAATAGTATATACAGAGTTTGAAAAGCCCGGTGTTCCTCCATCCGCATCATTACTGGCGATCCAATTATTTGCTTGTGAACAAGAATTATTTTGAAGCGGATTAATTAACTCTAAACTATAACCTCCATCTTTTTTAATCGCATCTCTGTACCAGGTATCATTAAAATTAACGCTATCAATTACAGCATTAAGTGCTGTTTTTAAATAGAGATTATCGCCTGTGTTATTTAACGAAGGAAAAGAATTCACCCCTAATTTATTTGCATAACCAAGTGCTGTAAACTGAGCTGTATCAGCAATCGGACAAATAATTACATAACCATTTGGCGCTAATGTATAAGAGCTAAGTGTGGCTAATGAACTGCCATCGGTTAGTTTCAACCCATTTAAATTAAATGGATTTGTTGATTTATTATAAAGCTCTACATACTCGCAAGTAGTAAGGTTTACTATTGGAGAAGGATCTGCATAAATTTCATTAATAACGATGTCTTTAAAATTTGGCGTACCAAATACTAAATATCCAAAACTCACTGTAGAGGTTGTTATTGCATTACCTGAGGCGTCTTGTACATTATTGACACTCAATGTATACGTTGTTGCAGAGGTAAACGGAGTAGAAAAAATCAAATGAACCAATTTAAAATTAGAGGCATCTCGTGTTGCGTTGGTTGGCGATCCAATCAAAGGATTGAGTGTATAATTACTAACGGTTTGAGAAGTTGTGATATCGATGTTTTCATTAAACATGACATCTACCGCTATTGACGATATTGATGAAGCGCTCACTAAAACGGGAGGTGTAACATCTAAAATTAATGGACCTACAATAACATCATCAAACACGTGCTTTTGTGTAAACGTTGTTGTTGATTGCTGAATAAAAAACCCGAATGAAGCTGATGTTGTAAATGTTACATCCGAAATAGTTCCTTCACTTACATAAGAACTTCCCGTGCCAGTTACATCTCTTTCTAAAGACCATATATTACTGGCATTTCGCGTGACCTTAATCTTTAAAATATTATTACTCACATTGGTGATTCCATCAACACCATCAATAATTTTGAAGGCAGTAGCGGTAGTACCTGAACGTTTATACAAGCAAATTTCATCGAGCGTTCCACCAATCCTCACAAAATAGCCATTGATAGAGGCTGCTTGTAAGTTAGAAACGTCACTTGCTACATAAACATCTACGTAATTTGTACTCGATGTATTAAACTGTAAGTTCGCATAAAATTCCCACTGACAATTTGTAGTTAACGTATTAGTGGTACTGATATAAAAGTTAGTATTAGTTGTTGTATTTGCTGATTTTAATTGCCCCGACGATACTGTAAAATCAGCACTCGTAGCCAATGTCCAGGTTGGTGAAGTTGTAAAATCTCCATCAGTAAAGTTATCAGTAATTTGTGCCAACAAATACTGTTGCACAATAATAAAGAAAAATAAAAAGAGAATTCTTTTCATCTGGTTTTAGATTACTTACTAAAATAAGTAATTTTTTTAGTATAATTATGAATAACATAAAAAAGTCCCGCTAATATTTAGCAGGACTTCATATTCTTTTATCTGACTAAAGTTATTTGTAACCAACCGCAAAAACAACGCAACCACTATATGAACCTATTTCTACTGGCGGTACTACGTAATCTATAAAAATATGACGAGCCATTGATATATCAAATGAAATATCTTTTTTATCAGCCCCAGCATCTTTTGATGAAAATAGTAGCTTTCTGTTTTTAGATTCTTTGTCCTTATTGTAAATTTGAATCTCAACTGCTTTAGGAAGCGCTTCGGTTACAAAAACAACTTTATACTTTTCTCCAATAAATAAAGGCACCTCAACTTCTTTTACCGACTCTAATTTTTTGTAAATAATCTTCGTTAGCTCCGAACTATCATATTTATAAGGGTCGAGCAAGTTTTCCGCTTTTTCTTTTAAAGCTTTAGCGTTGCATAAAATAGTATCTCCTCCCTGAATGGAAGTTAATCCCACAAGGATTAACACACTCAATAATGGCTTTAAAAATTTATTCATATTAATGGGTTTATGTTAGTCAATAATATTTTTTCTTAATGATAAAATTGCCTCTGAAATAGCCTTCAATTCCGAATCTTTAACAGTAACTTTTGAAAAATCAATGTCTTCTTCTTTTTCATTCGCTAATTTAATAGCTGCAACTGAGTTATACGCTACATTTATTTTCTCAACAGATTTTACTAAAGCAGGCATTTCTGGTTCTGTATGTTGATTTGCCCTTAATGCTTTGATTATAGTTTCTGATAATAATAGTTGCTCAAGTAAACTGGCTAATGCTTTTTTGTTTTTATCTTTTGCATAAACCTCACTTGCAATGTAAGCACTCTCTACCCAAGCCCCTGTAAAGGCAATTGCCGTAATATGCTTTTGTTTATTTTGTTCAAACACGACATCTGTTTTTAATTGCACGTTAGAAACAATTTTAACAATAGAGTCTTCATTCATAATATTTTTATCAAAACGTTGCGCTAAGTTGTCGCTTTCAAATACTTGATTAAGTCCTAACTCGGTGCCCATCTCCTTACAAGCCTTTAAATAATCTTTCGACTCTTGGTATTTTTTATTGAACAAGCAATAAGCTAAATCAGCGCTATACACGCCAAAGTTTGTAGCTCTTTTATAATTACTTAAGTTGTATTTGTTTACACTAGCTTTATTGTTAACTAACGTGGGTATAAAAGCTGATCCCGATTTTTTAAACACATACGCAATTTGTAAGGCTGATGGCAAGCGATAAGACACTTCTGCATCATCTTCAGAATTTGCTAACGTATCTGAAATAACATTTGTTGAATCAACAACTTCATCTTGATTACTCGTTTTTTTTGTAGTAGAATCTGTGCAAGAAAAAAGAGTTATCGAACCAATGATTAGAGGTAGCGTTACTGATTTAATAGTCATAGTTAATTTTTATAATTCTTAAAAATAAGAAATTTATTTAGATAATACTTCTGTTGCTTTTAAAATACACTTATCACTTTGATTAATGATAGGGTAATAGGCATCCTTGTCAAACACATCTCTGCCTATAAATGCCTTTAAATAGGGCTTCAACGCTTGATTTGTCTTTTCTTTATTGACGGATCCAAGCTTTGTATTTTGTTTATCACAGTAAGCATAAAATTCTTCTAAAATGGCATTGCTGATTTCAAATTGTGCAATATAATTTTTTGCACTCCCTAATAATTTTAGCTTCGTTCTATTGTTATCAGCAT
>JAYVDU010000157.1:0-5812 GCA_043749245.1 Bacteroidota bacterium
CCGCAATACGAATTATATTCATTCTTCTTCACATAACCTGTTTTAAACATCACATGCGATTTATCAAACTGAAACACATTGGTGTGCATAAAAAACTCAAGCATATCGCCCGCTACTTTTAATTGCGTCACATAGTTATTGGTTTCCGTAACCATAACTCCAATACGCTTATCAATCACTTCTGTTTCTTGCTTCAAATTGTGAGCAATCTCGCTAATTGCCTGCTTTAATAGCTCAAATGTAGCCATCGTGTTTTTAAACACATCCTGCTTCATTACCGATTTATCTTTTAGTAACTTTAATATTTGTTCTTTTTGACTGGTTAAATTAGCGCTCATTGTTTTAGTAATTAATTCACGAATTAAATGTATAAATAATAACAAGAGTTAGCAAACAGATGAGATATTTATACTTCTCTAAAAAGAAATAAAAAAATAGTACCTTCGTGAAAATAACCATATAGAATGATACAATTAGGAAAAACCAATACACTCACTATTTTAAGAAATACCCCGGTTGGTATGTATTTAGGCAACGAAGATAATGAGGCTATATTGTTACCTAAAAAATTCATCGAACCCGAATTCGAAATTGGAGAAGCTATAGAGGTATTTGTATATAAAGACTCTGAAGACAGGCTAATAGCAACTCGCTTGAAGCCTTATGTTGAAATCAATCATTTTGCTCACTTATTTGTATCTGAAGTAACGGAGAATGGTGCGTTTTTGGATTGGGGTTTAGAAAAAGATTTATTTGTCCCATTTAAGGAACAAAAACATAAAATGATAGAAGGGCAGGCCTATGTTGTTTACGTGTTTTTAGATGAATTAACCGAGCGAATTGTTGCTTCCAGCAAAGTAAATAAATTTATCAGTAACGAAATTTTGCAAGTGGAACAAGGCCAAGAGGTCGATTTAATGGTATACGATCAATCGCCCATGGGCTTTAATTGCATCATCAACGGAATGCATAAAGGATTAATATACAACAACGATATTTACAAAGACATTAGAGTTGGCGATGAATTGAAAGGTTTTATCAAAACGATTAGAGAAAATAATTTAATTGATTTAAGCCTACAAAATATTGGATTTAAACATGTGTTATCTTCCACTGATATTATTTTAGAATACTTACGTGAAAACAGTGGTGTGTTAAAACTCACTGATAGAAGCACTCCCGAAGAAATTGCCAAGAAATTTAATATGAGTAAGGCTACATTCAAAAAATCCATTGGCGTATTATACCGTCAACGAAAAGTTTTGATAAAAGAAGATGGTGTATATGAGGTTCACGAAGAACTTAAACCTTAAGAACCTATATTTATTCTACCAACTTCTTTGCTTCGTTAATATCTATGCGAGCCCCATTTTTAAAGGCCGCTACAAAGCAATCTTTATAACCAAGTTCTCTTAATTTAGCTTGTTGCTTACTCGCATCTTCAAATGTTTTATAATTACCTGATGTGTATTTGTATACAACGCCTACTTTATAAAATGAGACTTCTGTAACATTAGTATATTTTGCTTTTGCGTCTACTTCCTTGTCATTGCTTGCAAATTGGACTTTAAATAAGATAGCCGTCGTAATTTTTTCCGATTTAATTGAATCTGTTTTTGGTTTATTTTCAACAGTTGAAATGATCGACTCGATTTCCTTAATTTTTTCTGCAGGATGTTTATCATGGTTCACATTATTTTCCTCAGCATCTTTATAAAAAGTAAGCGCATCAGTATAATTTTTCTTTCTAAAATTCAAATCAGCTAACATAATTAAACGATTGTAATTTTTGGTTTTCGCTTCATTGTCTTTAGCATCCTTTTTTAACTGTGTTGTTAGGGCATTGGTCAAAGAATCGGCTATAGCTTTCGCTTTTTTTTCCGCTAATGTTTTAGCATTATCTTTAACAACAACATCTTTAGGTTCCTCCGGTTTTTCTAAGATAATAGCTTCTTCGACGGTATCTATAGGCTGAACATAAATTTCTTTTTCTAACGCTTTTTGATTTTCTAACTCGTCGTTATAATTTTTTTTATTTCCTTCTTGTTCATCTTTGTACTTCCGAAAAGCCCTGAATAAGCATGATGCCATATATTCTTGTCCTTTTTCAGAACTTAAAAATTTCTCTTCCTGAGGATTTGTTAGATAACCTATCTCTGTCAATATGCTTGGCATAGCTGTTCGCCATAACACCCATATACTTTGGCGATGCACGCCTTTATCAACCCTACCCGCTTTTTTAAAATACTCATCCTGAATTTTAATGGCTAATGACGCACTATTTATCACATAACCAGACGTATAATTACTCATGATAATATAACTTTCCTCGCTATCAGGGTCAAATCCTTGGTATTTGGCTTGGTAATCGTCTTCCAATAAAATAACTGAGTTCTCACGTTGAGCCACTTTCATTTGCCCCATTTCATTTTTCAAACCCATCACGTATGTTTCTGAGCCATAAGGCAAGGGGTTAGTCGTTTCTACAACTACATATTTACCTTTTTTGTTCTTGTATGTTTTAGCACGTAGTTTACCCGTTTTTTTATCTTTAATCATTACTGGTTTACCAGCGGCGTTACAATGAATCGAAATAAATAAATCAGCCTTGTTTTCATTGGCAATTTTAGCACGATCTTCTAAATCTACAAACACATCTGTTTTACGAGTAAAAATCACTTTTACATCTTTAATATTATCTTCTATTAATTTACCTAATTTAAGTGCGACGGCAAGGGCTACCGTTTTTTCATTATGATTGACACCATTACAACCAGGGTCTTTACCCCCGTGTCCTGCATCAATAACAATAATTTTTACTTTACGTTTAGGGTCATCTTTTAATTTATAAAACGAACTCCCAAAAATAAATGAGAGCATGAGTAATGAAAACAAAAAGGGGTTTATTTTATATTTTTTTAGCACTGTTAAGTCAATTTTTAATACCTAAATTACAAGTAATTGTTAGCTTTGTAAGTTAAGTAAAGTTAAGGCTACATCGTTATTAATACCATTAAGCATATATATTTTTTACTCTTCTTATTGTTAATAAGTGGTTTAACTGTTTCTGCTCAATCTGATTTAAAATCGGGTTCAAAGCTTAAAGTGAAACCCATCAATCAAAACAATACCCGTGCCGATTCCCTTTCCACTGCAAATTCGAAACAATTGCTTCCAAAAGATACTATCAAAAAAATTACTGTTGATACGCTTAATCCGGCTGATGTTGGTGAACCTTTAGAATATCCTATTGTATATAACGCCCGCGATTCGATAAGATACGAAACCAAAGGACAAAAAATATATTTGTTTGGAGATGCCTATGTGAACTACCAAACAATGAATTTGAAATCAGAATATATAGAAATTGATAATGCTAAAAACACTATTACAGCCTTTGGCAAAAAAGACAGTTTAGGTGTAGAATCAGGAACCCCAGTGTTTAAGGATGGACAGCAAGAAATTGCTTGTCGGAAAATGGTGTATAATTTAAAAACTAAAAAAGGTAAAATTTACGATATTGAAACCAAAGAAGGCGACCTGTTATTGTTGGGAAGCGAAGTGAAGAAAGACAGTAATAACGTGGTTTATATGAAGAATTTACGATGTATTCCTTGTCAATTCAAAGATTCAAGAACAGTTTTTAGGGCGAAATTAGCTAAAATAATTCCCAATGATAAAATCATTACAGGTCCCATGTACCTTGAAATTGGTGGTGTTCCCACGCCTTTAGGCCTGCCTTTTGGATATTTTCCTAATACAAAAAAACGCCATTCGGGCATATTAATTCCTACCTATGGTAACAGCGAAGCTTTAGGCTTTTACTTAAAAGAAGGAGGATTTTATTGGGGTATCAGCGACCGAACCGATATGACCATACGTGGCGATATATATAGCAACGGGAGTTTTGGATTAAGAACCGTTAATAATTATTTGGTTAATTATAAATACTCAGGTGCTCTATCTTTAGGCTATTCTCAATTTAAAACCGGTGAAAAAGAAATCCCTAATTCTTTAGCGAAACAACAGGATATATCTATTACTTGGCGCCACACACAGGATCAAAAAAACAATCCAACTATTCGCTTTAGTAGTGACGTTAATATTAAAACATCTAATTTTAATAAATACAATTCTATCAATACAGGGCAATACTTAACCAACACTTTTCAGTCTAATATCAATTTTACTAAAAGCTTCAAAGTCTCCTCATTGAGCATTAATGCAAGGCATGATCAAAATACGACCACACACATCATGAATATTTCATTTCCTGAATTAACCTTTAATATTAACCGTTTTTACCCATTCAAAAAAGAAGGACGTATTAAACAAAACGCTCTCGATAAAATAGGTATCAGTTATTTATTTGAAGCCAGAAATACCTTATCTGGTAGAGACACTACCATTTTTAAAGGCAATGTTGGAGATAGTATAAAATATGGTGCCAGGCATACCTTACCCATCTCTACTAATTTAACGGTATTCAAATATTTCACCCTAACACCTTCTTTAAATTTGAGTGCCGTGATGTACACAAAAACTCAAAACAAAGAACTGGATTTCACGACAAATAAAATTGTTTCTACTACTGACAAAAACTTTAAAACAGGTTATGATGCCAATTTTAGTACCGCTTTAACAACAAAGTTTTTTATGGATTATGTCTTTAAAGGTAAGCGTATCAAGCAAATCAGGCATTTATTAATCCCGACATTAAACTATACCTACCGTCCTAATTTTGGGGAAGCTCAATACGGTTTTTGGAAAGATGTGATATCTGACACCACCAATAAAAGAAAAACAAAATACAGTGTATTTGAAAACACCTTATTTGGCGGGCCTGCCATTGGCACTCAAAATAGTTTAGGAGTTAATTTGAATAATAATTTAGAAGCAAAAATTCGTAAAAAAACAGATACAGGTTACGTATATACTAAAGTTGTATTGTTGCAAAACCTCAGCTTTAATGGGTCTTACAACTTTGCTGCAGATAGTTTTAAAATGACAACCATTGGCATGAGTGGTCGAACAAAAATTTGGAAGTTTTTTGATGTGGTGTTTGGTTCAACCTTCGACCCGTATCATGCCGTAACGCGCTCATATAAAAACGCTGCTGGAGTAGAAACTATTTCAATTTATAGAACCAAGGAGTATGAAATAAACACGAATGGAAAATTAGCACGTTTTACAGTAGGAAATATTGCATTAACAGCATCCTTTAGCTCTAACACTTTACAATCTATGCGTGTTAAAAAGCCTGATTTAACAAACGGTTCCGAGCAAGGCGCTGTTGCCACTAATACGGCTCAAAGTCAGCAAAACAAATTGCCTTGGAATTTGAATGTGTATTATAATATTACATTTGATAGAACAACCAGCGTCTTAAAAAAAGTACAAACCCTCAATTTTAGTGGAGATATAGCCGTTACTAAATATTGGAAGTTGGGCTTAACAAGTGGTTATGATTTTACAACTAAAAATTTAAGCTACACCAGTTTTAACGTTGGCAGAGATTTGAAATGCTGGCAAGCCCGCATTGATTGGGTTCCGTTTGGTTTCCGAAAAAGTTATAGCCTTACCATTAATTTAAAATCGAGCATGTTGAGTGATGTTAAAATCCCTCGACAAAGATCATGGTACGATAATTTATAATACGACTCCACAGATTTAGTGAAGAAAATAGTGAATTATTCTCCGAATATAAAACACAACTAATTAGGGTTCACTCAAAAACTTAATCATCTTTTTTACGTTTTTTTCCTTGACGAAAAAAAGTAACAAAAAAAGTCAAGCCAAAACGCCAAATCCA
>JAYVDU010000158.1:0-5801 GCA_043749245.1 Bacteroidota bacterium
CTTTTTGGGGCATAAAACACGATACGTTTTTATTGTCCTTTATTGCTTTTCTAATAAAGGTAGATGAGATATCCATTAAAGGCGCTTCTGTAAAAACAAGGTGTGGATGGGTTTTAAACTCTCCAGCATCGCAACCAGGGCGAGGATACACATAAATGAAATAATTTTTTAATATTTCCTCGTAGTTTTTCCACTTCGTAAATGATTGGATGTTATCCTCGCCCATTATTAATGAAAATTTGTGTTGAGGGTACTTTTCGTGCAGATGCGCCAAAGTATTAACCGTGTACGACGGTTGCGGCAAACCGAACTCAATATTAGAACTTTTAAATAAAGGATTGTCTTCAATGGCTAAATTTACCATGTGCAATCGCTGATTTTGATTTAGCAGGCTAGCTTTCTCTTTAAGGGGATTATGAGGCGAAACCACAAACCACACTTGTTCTAAGTCGGTAAACGAAGCCATATAATTAGCTAAAACGGTATGTCCTACATGAATAGGATTGAAAGATCCGAAAAATAAACCAATTTGCATAGTGTAAAGTTAAACATCATTTTTATATTTATACTACAGATTTTTAATCGAAAAATATCTTTCAAACTTTCATTATTAATTAAAACAATCTTATCTTTAAAAAAAGTAAGTGGAAGAAACCAACATACCTGAAAGCGTTATCAAACAAGAGTTTGATCACACAACTGAAAAACTGCATGTGGCAGCTTGTTGGATTGGTGTTGTATTAAACTTAGTGTGGTTCTTAGGAGATTACCTGAGCATTCCCGAGTATTGGATTCCTTTTTTAAATTTCAGAATCTGTGTTTCTGCAATTAGTTTTGTTCTGTTGATTTTTAAAAAGCCATTAAAGCTCAGTATCTATGGTTGCTTGTTTATTCTTGTACTTGGCATCTCCGTGCAAAACGCTTATATGTGGAGTGTAATGGATATTCCTCATTTGCAAAAACACGCTTTTGCCTATATGGTACTCTTTATTGGCGTTGGTATGTTAGTGTTATGGGAAATAAAACTATCCTTAATTTTAGTAGCAGTTACGATTATAAGCAATGTTGTGTTTTACCAGTTAAATAGCCACTTAACAATTGATGAATTTATAACCAATGGTGGATTATTAGTTTTAACGGTTCTTATTTTTATGGTGTATTTAATTAGCAACCGCTATCGTTTAACCTATAAAGAAATTAGAAGTCGTTTAGAATTAGAAAAATCTAAATCCCTTATCGAGTTACAAAAAGAAGAATTTGGGAAAAAAAATGAAGAAATAAAGAGCAGCATTCGTTATGCTAAACGCATTCAAGATTCTTTATTGCCGCCTGATGAATTAATGGACGATCTATTTCATGAAAATTACTTTGTGTATTACAAACCAAAAGATATTGTGAGCGGTGATTTTTATTGGGCTGCGCCTGTAACAACTTCAAGCGAACCGCCTTATCGTTTATCATTAGCAGCCGTTGTGGATTGCACCGGGCATGGTGTTCCAGGAGCTTTTATGAGTATTGTTGGTAGCAATTTTTTAAGACAATCCCTTACTGAAAAATCCGTTAATAATGTAGCTGAAGCCTTAGATTTTTTAAATCAAAAAACAATTTCAACGCTCAACCAATCTTCAAACATCGAAAGTAAAGTAAGAGATGGTATGGATGTAGCGCTTATAGCACTTGATTATTCAAAAAACAAATTGTATTACTCCGGTGCAAATAATGCCATCTATGTAATGAGAAAGCAAATAAAAGAAACCGAAATTATTATACTAAAAGCCACCAAACAATCTATTGGCTCCGTTTCAGATACTATACAAAACTACCATTTAGAAATTTTTGATTTACAAAAAGGCGATACTATTTATTTATTTTCTGATGGCTACGCTGATCAATTTGGTGCAATAGATAATAAAAAACTAAATTATAAACGCTTCAAAGCTATACTGACAGAAGCCTTCGACTTACCTATTCATAAACAAAAAGCACATATTCAATCTCGTTTTGAAAGTTGGTTAGGTAATGCCGAACAAACAGATGATGTGTGTGTGATGGGAATTAAGATTTAAGAGATTGAGAGACTGAAGGGACTAGAGAGACTGAAGGGACTCGAGAGATTAAAGGGACTTGAGAGACTAAGGGGACAATAGGACAAAAAGGACGTAAGGTGCAAGATAAAACGAAAAACTCCACTGTGCCTCTGTGGTGAGAAAATGGGCGATGCTCAAAAATCAAATAGCCAACAAAATTTAGCAGAATCAGGAACATCCGTGGAAACTAAAAAACCAAAAACTCCACTGTGCCTCTGTGGTGAGAAAATAAAATTCAATCTAAAACAACAGTGCTTTTAAAAATAAGTGTAATTTTAAACGATGCTTTTTAAAGATATTGTAGGCCAACAGGCTACTAAAACGCGCTTATTAAATATGCTTAAGGACGATAGGGTGGCACACGCCTTAATGTTTACGGGCCCTGAGGGTAGTGGCAACTTACCAGCAGCCTTTGCCTTTGTGCAATATTTATTTTGTCAAAATAAACAAGCAAATGATTCTTGTGGTGTATGCCCATCTTGCTTAAAAACAAGTAAACTCATACATCCCGATTTACATTTGGTATTTCCTATTCCTGTTAGTAAAGCTGTTAGAACCAGTAATGACTTACTACCCGAGTTTAGAGAATTATTTTTAGAAACCCCTTATACGACTGTTCACGACTGGTTTAATAGTTTAGATGCTGAAAACAAACAACCTATTATACCTACTGATGAAGCCAATGATATTTTAAAAAAACTATCGTATACGAGTTATGAAGGTGGTTATAAAATTATGGTGATTTGGCAACCCGAAAAAATGAATGCTTCCTCTGCTAATAAACTATTAAAGATATTAGAAGAACCACCTGAACAAACCTTGTTTTTATTAGTGTGCAATCATCCCGAACAGCTTTTGGCAACGATTATTTCGCGGGTTCAACAAATTCCTTTTTATAAATTAGAAACAGAAGATATTACTAAAGGATTAATTGCGCAGTTTGATTGTCAGCCACAAGCTGCTAAACAAGCCGCTATGCTTAGTGATGGGAGTTACAGAGAGGCGCAATTATTATTGCAACATACAGATGGTGGCGCTGCTTACTTACAAAATTTTAGAACCTTTATGTTAATCGCTTTAAAATTTGATGCTCCTAAAGCAATTGTATGGATTGATGAAAATGCGCGGACGGGTCGCGAAAAACAAAAACAATTTTTGCAATATAGCCTCGAAATATTTAGAGATTGTTTGATGATGAACTTCGGAAGTGCTGATTTAGTGAGGCATTCGGGAGAGGAAAAAGAATTTATTTCCAAATTCGCGCGATTCATCCATCAACGTAATTACGAAAAATTGTTAGAAGAATTTAATTCGGCTTATTACCACGTAGAGCGTAATGCTAATCCTAAAATATTATTTATGGATTTGATTATGAAAACAAATGAGTTGTTGAATATGCCTGTATAGGTTTTTATTCTACATGTTATTTCTTTTTTAAAATAAAAGTATTTAATTATTTAGGGTTCCCTCGCTAAGTTTTAGCATACTTAAATAAACGTAACAATCCCTTTATCCTCCCTTACTACCGTTAGCACAAAAAACGAAAAAACTGCTTTAAATAAAATTATATTTACAGTATGGTAATTACTCTTTTAAAAGAAAGCATTGTGTTTGCATGGCATGCTTTGGTGTCTAATAAACTGCGTACCTTCTTAAGTTTATTAGGCATCACCATTGGTATTTTTGCCATCATAACTGTATTTACCGTTGTTGATAGTTTAGAACGAAACATTCGCGGAAGCGTGCAAAGCCTTGGAGATAATGTGGTGTTCGTTATGAAATGGCCTTGGACCTTTGGCCCTGACTATCCTTGGTGGAAATACATGAATCGTCCTGTGCCGGCTTATAAAGAATTAGCAGAAGTGCAACGCAAATCAAAATCTGCTGAAGCAATTGGTTTTAGGATTGCAGGGCGCAAAACATTGAAACAACAAAACAATACGATTGAAAATGCTGTGGTATCTGGTTGGTCTTATGGTTACGGAAAAGTAAAAGCATTTGATATTGCTGATGGCCGCTATTTTACCGAAAGTGAAGCGGATGCAGGATATAACGTGGTAATCTTAGGCGCTAATATTGCCGAAGGCTTGTTTCCCAATAACCAAAACCCTGTTGGAAAAATGGTGAAAGTAGCAGGGAGAAATTGTAAGGTTATTGGCTTATTTAAAAAAGAAGGAGAAAGTTTATTAGGCAATACGATGGATAATCAAGCGGTGATTCCTTATAATTTTGCACGGTTGATGATGGACGTTAAATCCGAAAACAACGATCCTTTCATTGCTGTAAAAGCGAAAGCTGGCGTAACGAATGCGCAACTTAAAGATGAACTCACAGGAATTATGAGAAGTATTAGGGGTCTGAAACCCTTGGCAGATGATGATTTTGCACTGAATGAAACAAATTTATTAAGTAAAACTTTTGATGGTTTGTTCGACATTGTAGGAATTGCTGGCGCTATCATCGGTGGTTTTTCTATATTAGTTGGCGGCTTTGGTATTGCTAATATTATGTTTGTATCGGTACGAGAACGAACTAATCTTATAGGAATTCAAAAATCATTGGGTGCTAAAAATTATTTTATACTTTCTCAATTTTTATTTGAAGCCGTGTTCTTATCACTCATTGGTGGCATTATAGGGCTTTTGCTTATATATCTTTTAACCTTGGTTGCAGGAAGTGTAGTCGATATGGAAATATCATTAACGCGCTCTAACATTATTTTAGGTCTAACAATTTCTGCATTGATTGGCATTATCAGTGGGTTTATTCCGGCATATAGCGCGTCGCAATTAGATCCTGTAGAAGCAATTAGAAGCACTTAGGGAAGGGACTTGAGGGACTTGAGGGATTTAAGGGAATTAAGGGATTTAAGAGACAAAGGACGCAAGATAAAGGACGTAAGATGAAGGATAAAAGATAAACAACTAAAAACAAATAATCAACAACACATAAGCCCTCAGCGAGCTTTGCGCCTTCTCAGAGCCCTCTATGGTTAAACTCAAAATTAAAAAATGGCACAAGTAACTCGACCTAAAATAATTTCTATAACTAGCGTGATTGCTATTGTATTTATTTTATTGGCATTCCCGATGTTGTTTACACCTTCTATTAAGCGTATGGGTGATTTCGTTCCAATGATCTTGGGAATTATCATCACGCTTCAATTTGTCTCTGTTATTGGCATTTGGCACATGAAACAATGGGGTGTACAATTATTTGTAATTATGTTTTGTATTCGCGTAATCACCTTTATGTTTTTGGAGCTTTACGAATTCAGATTTTATTTCAACATTTTTTATTCTGTTTTATTCATTATTTTCTTTTTGTTTCATTACAAAAAAATGGATACAAATTTATAGAACGCAGATAACGCTGATGGTGATGATTAATAATGATTTGATTTCCGAAAAAGTTTAACAACATAGATGCATAGGAAACATAGGCATTGGCGCTATGGTATATGAAAGCTCTGAACTAATTAATGTATAGAACGCAGATAACGCTGATGGTTAAGATTAGTGATGATTTGATTTCCGAAAAAGTTTAACAACATAGATTCTGTGTTAAATTGCAAATTAAATATTAATTTTTTATTTTTGTTTTTCAAAACGGCCTTGAGCTAGTTTCTAAAGAGCGGCGACTACTTGTGGTTGCCCTCTTTTATTTTCTTCATAGTGTTTTTGATATACGGATTTGTTTTTGTGTAAAATATAA
>JAYVDU010000159.1:0-16935 GCA_043749245.1 Bacteroidota bacterium
GGTTGAAGAACGCCAATTTTCTAATAAAGTGGATGAAACGCTTCGTAATATTAGAAAAGGAAAAGTAGAAGATAAATTTAATTGGATGTATCCCGTAAAGTAGTGAAGCTTAATAAACGTCATATTGTTCAAAACATTATTTTTAATACAACTTCAAAACTTTAAATTTGCTTTTCTTTTTTAATTAATATAAGCGCATGAAATAGCCATGTTTGCCGAAAAACAAACACTAATGATTAAACTGGCTATACCAAATGACAACAAAAAAACAGTAATTTAAACCTATGAAATATATTGCAGACATTACCGTAATGCCAATGAAAGCCTTACTAGACCCACAAGGCAAGGCAGTTACTGGTTCAATGAAAAACTTAGGTTTATCAGAAATTGAAAACATTCGTATCGGTAAACACATTACTTTAGAAATTGAAGCAGCTAATAAAGAAATTGCATCTTCCAAAATTGATGAAGCCTGCAAAAAATTATTATGCAATCAAATTATGGAGTTTTACGAGTTTTCAGTCAATGAAATTTAGATTTATTGAAATAAAGCGTTTTATACTCACATTCAATAAATTAATAATTCTGTAATTCAAAAACTAAACTTAAATCAATAATTCAACAAATCAATAATTCAAAAACTAAATTTAAAAACATGGGATATCTTTTCACCTCAGAATCAGTATCAGAAGGCCATCCGGATAAGATTGCCGATCAAATTTCAGATGCATTAATTGATAATTTTTTAGCATTCGATCCACAAAGTAAAGTGGCTTGCGAAACATTAGTTACTACCGGCCAAGTAGTATTAGCGGGTGAAGTAAAATCTAAAGCTTACTTAGACGTTCAAGAAATTGCTCGTGAAGTAATTCGTAAAATTGGATATACTAAATCTGAGTATATGTTTGAAGCAAACTCTTGCGGTATTTTATCTGCTATTCATGAGCAATCTGCTGATATTAACCAAGGTGTTGATCGCAAGAAAAAAGAAGAGCAAGGTGCAGGTGATCAAGGGATGATGTTTGGTTACGCAACTAACGAAACAGCTAACTATATGCCATTAGCGCTTGATTTAGCTCATGGTATTTTATTAGAATTAGCAGCATTACGTCGCGAAAACAAAGCAATTAAATATTTACGTCCCGATGCAAAATCTCAGGTAACTTTAGAGTACGATGATAATAACGTACCTGTTCGTATTGATGCAATTGTTGTATCAACGCAACATGATGATTTTGATAAAGAAGACAAAATGTTAGCGAAAATCAAAAAAGATATCATCGACATTTTAATTCCTCGCGTTAAAAAGAATTATCCTAAATACGCTCATTTATTCAACAATAAAATTAATTACCACATTAACCCAACAGGTAAGTTTGTAATTGGTGGCCCGCATGGCGATACAGGCTTAACTGGTCGTAAAATTATTGTAGATACTTATGGTGGAAAAGGTGCTCACGGTGGTGGTGCTTTCTCTGGTAAAGATCCAAGTAAAGTTGACCGTTCGGCTGCTTATGCAACCCGTCATATTGCTAAAAACTTAGTTGCTGCTGGTGTTTGTACTGAAGTATTGGTACAAGTGTCTTATGCAATTGGTGTGGCTCAGCCAATGGGTATTTTTATTGATACTTATGGAACAGCTAAAGTAAAAATGACTGACGGCGAAATCGCTAAGATCGTTCAAAAAGTATTTGATATGCGTCCTTACTTTATTGAGCAACGTTTCAAATTACGTACTCCTATCTACAGCGAAACAGCTGCTTACGGACACATGGGACGTAAAAACGAAGTAGTTACTAAAACATTTAAATCTCCTGATGGAAAAACAAAAACAATGAAAGTTGAATTGTTTACCTGGGAAAAATTAGATTACGTTGCTAAAGTAAAAGCAGCTTTCAAATTAAAATAATTTTTTTACCTATAAAAAAAGCCTCATTTTACTAGTAAAATGAGGCTTTTTTGGTTTATAAATTTCCTGCCAATGTTGGTGTTATCACCAACAGGCTCTGAAATTACGCTTCTTGTTGGAGATAACTCAAACAAGTGCTAAAATATATCTGTTAGAGTTTAGCTAACCAGTGCCTGAAAGAAACCGAAGTGTCGGATAAGAAAGCTACAAGTTCGAGGCTTGCGATACCGCTCCAGCTGTATAAATAATGGGAGTTTGCTTTTCGCAAATGACTATTTTTAAGGCAAGCATAACGAAAAAATTGGAATTTTCTTACTGACACTATTTATACTGGCGTTTCAAGTCCCTATCAACATCCTTCGCTTTCATATCTTCGCGCTTATCAAATAGTTTTTTACCTTTTGCTAAGGCTATTTCTAATTTAGCATAACCGCTATCTGCTGTGAATAAACAAACCGGGATAATGGTTAGACCTTGGTCTTTCATTTTCTTTTCAAGTTTCTCTAATTCACGTTTGCTCAACAATAATTTACGTTCGCGGGTAGGTTCGTGATTATAAACATTTCCTTCTGTGTAAATGCTGATATTGAGGTTTCTAACGTAAAGTTCGCCCGCTCTGAAATAACAGAAACTATCCACCAATGAGGCTTTTCCAAGCCTTATCGATTTAATTTCGGTGCCAACTAAAACCATTCCGGCGGTATAATTTTCAATAAAACTATAATCAAAACTCGCCCGGCGGTTTCTGATTGAAATTTTTTGCTGTATATTAGAACTCTTCATAAATTATAAACGTAAAGATACACAAATACTAATTCACAACGATGGTACAACTTATTTTAGCCGATCAATCTCATATTGATACAATTTCTGAATTAGCACACATCATTTGGAATGCTCATTATGTCCCTATTATTGGGCAAGAACAAGTTGATTATATGTTGGAACAAATGTATAATAAGGAGAATTTAAAACTTCAATTAGAAGTTAATAAACACCAATTTTACTTAATACATAATGATAACGTGTGTGAGGGGTTTATTTCGGTGAGCTCGAATAATCAAGCTGATTATTTTTTACATAAATTTTATATTCATAAGCACGAGTCTAGCAATGGCTTAGGAACAGAATGTTTAAAAACCCTGATAGAACTTCTTAAACCTAAGAGCCTTACGCTTACCGTTAATCGTCAAAATTATAAATCTATTAATTTTTATTTCAAAAATGGATTTGTGATTGATGGCGTAAAAGATTTTGATATTGGTAATGGCTTTGTGATGAATGATTTTGTGATGGTAAGAAAAATATAGGAATATCATCCTACATAGAGGTTCCTTAATAACTAAAAAAGTCGAGTAAAATCAACACTTTTAAGATGTTTTATATAAATCATCTGTAATACCAAATGAAGTTATAATTCAGTTGATATAAGGCAAATAGTTACAAAACGTTAGTCGATACAATATATTATTTTGTACTAAAATTATGTTGGCTAAGCTTGCTAAAGTATGGTTACTGAGTCTGCCAAAGTATGGTTTCTGGGCATTCCGAAGTATGGTTTCTGAGCCTTTCGGAGCTCTGTACACATTGGTATTAGTTCAATAGGCTTTGCTAAATCGGTCTCACATCCTGGTTTTTCTGGCGAAGCAAAAGCGTTGTATGTGTGAGGAATTGCGAAGCGATCATTTGCGCCAAATTAAAAAATAATAAAAACGTTAATAAAAACGGTGCCTATAGTTATCGGTCTGGCAATTTAGCTTGTTGCGCCTCGGCGTGATTGCTTCTTTTACCTTGTACTGAGCGACGGTTGCTGAGCAGAGTCGAAGTAAGCGGAAGTATCGAGCAAAAAGAAGTTTAAAAAGATGGCTGAGTTTAAGAGGAAGCCTATATAGGGTTCGCTCATTTTATTAAAAATTTAATAAAATCAATAACCTACAAAGGTTATATTAATTTTAAGCGTACGGTATTTAAAAGTAATTCCACAAAACCCTTGCATCTATTTTTAGCAAACTAATATTTACATTGGTAAGTGTGCGGTGGGTTTTGCCAAAACGGTGTGAAATCCTAGTTTTTCGGGAGGCTAAGCGAAGGCATTTTGTGCGGCGAAAAATGGATTTGGCGTTTTGGCTTGACTTTTTTTGTTACTTTTTTTCGTCAAGGAAAAAAACGTAAAAAAGATGATTAAGTTTATGAGGAAGCCTATATACAGCCTAAAGGAAAGAATGAATTATGAAACAGTCTGGCAGCGTGCCCATATTTATTAACTCATAGCCAATGGCTGCAGGTAAATATTAATAGCTATGGTGTACTTGAAGATACGGGTAATATTTTTCCGTTATAATACTGATGTCCTTTAGTGGCGAAGTCGTAAATGTAGCTTGCCATTTCTAAGGGGCTGAGTGGGGCTTCATAGCCTGGGAAGGCTTCTTCGAGCATTTCAGTTTGCACAGCACCAAGTGCTAAACAATTAACTGCTATGTTCTTATCTTTTAATTCTTCAGCGAAGCATTCGGTTAATCCTGCAAGTGCGGCTTTTGATGAGCTATAAGCTGATAAGCCTGCAAATTTAGCGGATCCTTGAAAACCTCCCATACTACTGATGTTTACTATATGTCCTTTTTGTTGCTTACCCATTAATGCTACTAATTGTTGAGTAATGTAAAAAGGTGCGAAGACATTCACACGATATACGTTTTCTAATTCTGATAAAGTAATTTGCTCGAATGGTTTATTAATAATAGAGCCAGCATTATGTATGATACAATCAATATTTTTAAATGTTGATTTGATGGTTTGCAAAGCCTTATCCATACTTTCCTGAGAACTCAAATCAGTGGAAATGGCTGTTAAAGTATGCTGTTTCAAAGTAACAAGGGGCTCTATGTTTCGCGTTAAGCAAATCACATAATGTCCTTGGCTACTATATAGTTTGGCTAATTCGAGTCCTATTCCCCTACTCGCTCCTGTAAGTATAACATTCATATATAGATATTATTTTTTTATTGTAATATGGAATACACCAGATATTTTCTCCCGATCTATCGGGATGTGTTTAACTTAATTTTTTTAATTTTTGGCTTTAGTAAATATTTAATAGACGATTTTTATTTCTATCTTTTTCCATAAATGAAAAAGAAACAAAAAATCTAGTCAAAAATATGCTCTACGCTCCTCACGGAATTCTACGGATTTTACGCTCCGCTAAATCCTTGAATTCTCGATTCACCGCCACTCTGCCCGCATTTTTGACAGCCCACGCTCTTGTTCTATTCAGCATTTCCTTAAATATAATTTATTTTGCTCATTAGAAACGCTTAAAAAGAGTGTCTAATTGTAACAATTTTATTCACTAAATTTTTAGTATAGCCAAAAAGTTAAAGTGGCTGAAAGAAAACGTCAAGTTCAATGCGAGCGAAACCTAAAAAAAAGGAGTTTACTAAAGTAAATGACTGATTTTTTAGGTGAGCTCAACGCTGAAATTGACGTTTTCTTGCTGACACTATTTATCTAATATATCCTTAATATTTGGTCGGAAATATAAGTTGCTTTTCAAAATTTTCCCATCTTCTCTAAAAATAGGATTTCCTTGCTCATCTAGTTTACTCATATTACTTCGTTGAATTTCATCAAATACTTCTTCAATTTTATGATGTAAACCATGCTTTAACATGCTACCAAACAAAATATATAATTGATCGCCTAAAGCATCCGCTATTTCAACCAAATCACCTTTTTCACAAGCTTCAAGATATTCGTCATTTTCTTCTTTTAAAAGATTATAACGTAATGTATAATCTTTCTCATTAATTAATGTAGGCTCGTCCGCATTACCTATTTTAAAGGTTTCATGAAAATGATGCACTAACATGATTTTACTTAGTAAGGCTTTTTTATTTTCCATTATTTTTTAGCTTTTTTAGCGTTATACTCAGCGTTTAAGCCTTGTAATACTTGTGGTGTAATATCTAATTTAGGATTAGTTAATAAAATGGTTGGCATTAAATCCGAATAAGACATCACATAATCAAATCTTCCGTTATTAAATACCTTCAAGAAATCTTTAACGTTTCTATTTAATTCTGCATTTTTTTCTTCTAATTCAACTCCTAAATTTTGCATTTGTAATTCTCTGTTAGCCAAATCTTGTTGTTGACGTTTAAGGTTTTCCTCCGTTTTCATTAACTCAGCCTGAGGCGCTATGCCTGCTTGAGCCGATTGCTGAAATGCCTCGTATTCTTGTTGAAATTTAGCAGTCATACCTTGTAATTGAGCTTCTAAATTAGATTTTTTAGCACGAATTACTTTTGTGAAATCAGCGATATAGGCATAGTGTTCATTAATACTATCGGTGTTTATGTATGCAATTTTAGAATCAGCCAAGGTTGTATTACTTGTAATAATTGGTTTTACTGCTAAATCAGCAGGGGCTGCAGTTTCTTGTATACCAGAAGATTTTAAAGAATGCACTTGATAAAATAAAATAGCAACTGCAATTGCCAAAATTCCATTTAAAATAAGAGAAAGATTTTTCATTTTTTGTTAAAATTAATACGCTGTAAATATACTACTAATTGATTACTGGTATTACAACGTTGTGATAAGTTGGGGATTTATTTTACAATTTTAAAGAGTGTATTAAAAATAATTTTAATATCCGTAGCAAAGCTTTGTTGCGCTATATACTTAAGATTTAACGCTAGTTTTTCGGGCATAATCTTATTAATGTATGTATCTTCCGGATTAGAGGATTGTGCCAATAGTTCGTTTTCATTAATAAATTCAAGCGATGCTAAATCAGTGATACCAGGTTTGACATTTAAAACTTGTAGTTGTTGCGTAGTATATAAATCAACGTATTTGTTTACTTCTGGTCGTGGACCAACTAAGCTCATTGTGCCAACTAAAACATTAAAAAGTTGTGGTAATTCGTCCAACTTATATTTACGTAAATAATAACCTGCGCTTGTCACCCGCGGATCTCTTCCTCCTACGGTCAACAATCCTTTTTCATCAGCATCGGCTTGCATCGTTCTAAATTTGAATAGATTAAAATTACGATTATTTTTGCCCACACGGGTTTGAATATAAAATACTGGAAACCCACTGTTAATGATTATTAAAAGGGAAACAATAATGAAAAATGGCAATAATAAAATAATGCCGATTAGAGAACAAATAATATCAAAAAAACGTTTTAACAAAGCACAATATTTACTGCTTTAATAACCGCATTAATTACAATTTGTACTTGTTCCATTGTTAAATCATAATAGATAGGCAATGAGATCTCTCTACTGAAAATATCATACGTTACGGGGTAATTAGCCATATCGTACCCTAAGTTTTTATAAAACGTTGTGTTTGGAACGGGTATAAAATGAACATTGACAGACACCTCACAATCAAAAATTTCTTTCATAATGGCATCACGTTGTTGTTCTGTAATTCCTTTAATTCTTAATGGATATAAATGATAACAGCCATTTTTAGTAGGTGTTACATGAGTTGGGATTTGCAAACGATTATCTTTAGACAAAGCAAAATCATAAGCTTCAAAAATTTGTTTACGTTTTAATTGTGTGTCATTATCATAACGTTCAATTTCAACTAAACCAATGGCAGCCGACAAGTCGGTCATATTACATTTATAACCTGCCTCAATGATATCGTATTTCCAATTACCTTTTTGTGTTTTTGCCAAGGCATCTTTATTTTGCCCATGCAAGGTGAGCATACATAAATAAGTATACACCTCTAAATTATCAAATGGTGCTGGTAAATTAAGGGCTACTGCTCCACCTTCAGCAGTTGTTAGGTTTTTAACCGCATGAAATGAAAAAACAGATACATCAGTTAATGAGCCGCATTTTTTTCCTTTGTAAGTTGCGCCAAAAGAATGAGCAGAATCAGATAAAACAAGTATTCTTTTTAAAATTTCTTGATTTTTAGAACTCGGTTTAAACAACGATTGATGCTTAACAACTAATGCATTAATTTCATCATAATCGCAAGGAAAGCCAGCAAAATCAACAGGCATAATTACTTTTGTTTTTGATGTTATTGCTTTTTCGATGTTTGAAACAGAAATATTAAAATCATCTGCATTTACATCAACAAAAACGGGCGTTGCCCCACAATGAATAATGACATTTGCCGTGGCAGAATATGTGTAAGCAGGCAGAATTACTTCATCACCTTGCCCTACTCCAAACCAACGCAACATGATTTCTAAACCAGCGGTGGCGGAATTTAAGCATAAGGTGTTTTTATTTCCACAATATGCGGTAATACGCTTTTCAAAATCTTTTGTTCTGGGACCTGTAGTGATCCAGCCTGATCTAAGTGCTGCAGTTACTTCAGCAATTATTTTATCATCAATGTGTGGAGGTGAAAATGGTATCATTTGAATTGACTGTTATTTTGGTTTGTAAATTTACCTAAATGATATTGTAATAAAAAGCAAAGAAAGAAAACAAAAAATATAAACCCCGCCTGAGCCTGAAGCATAGATTCTACAAGGAAATTAAGAGCTATTAAACTACTAAATAATACCAGTGCATAGTTTCTTTTTAAAAAACCAAAAATAATAGCACCAAATGTCAATAGAAATAACAGTATAAATCCTAGTATGCCTGAACCTATAAAGGTTTGTAAAAATTGATTGTGTGCATTTAATTTCTTTTTGATAGCGCCTGTTAAACCATTTTTTTGATAGGATTGATAAAGCGCATCATTAGCATCGCCAGGTGTTGTGCCAAATACAAAATTATCTTTGATGATATCAATCGCTTGATTCCATATTAAAATACGAACGGCAGTGCTTTCTGTGGCAGTTAAATCAATAGATTGTGAAGAGGTTGAGACTGTAAACGCTGTTTGTAATCGTTGAAAAGGTAATGGGAATATTTTATAAGCTACGCCTGTTATTGCAACTAAACCTATTAAAAATATAATCATCAATTTTTTATAACCTCTATTTATTAATAGTACAAAAAGCGTAGCAGGTAAAATTAAAAAAGCAGTTATTATGCCCATTTTAGATGAGGCTAAAAAAACACACACTATAAATACTAAAGAAATAAACCCAATTTTTAGCTTGAGATACTTTAGATGAGATAGCCACGTTTTATAATACAACATCACTATTAATTGCGCAAAAACAAAATACATGGCAAAATAGCTGGGATGTAAAAAATACGTAAACTCAGAGTAAAAAAAAGCATTCAAATCCATTGTATAATATAAATAAGTTGCTCTGAAAAGGCATGTAAATGCGAGTATCATGCATCCAGACACAAATGAGATGACAATTTTTTTAAGTCGTAATTCATTAAAATTTGAGGTGAATATTAAGAAAGGTAAAAATATAAATGGCAATTTAATTTCGATGCTGGATAAAGCTTCGGCTTTGTTAATTGAAAAGAAATAACCCAATGCGTGTATGACGAAAAATGAAATGAAAATATAACTCCATTTATTAGAAAACATGTTTCGTATTCCTGATTTTACATCGTCGAAGACAAAAAAACTAATTAGCCAAAGCGCAATGATGATGCCGTAATTAATTCCAAATGGCAATAAAAATGCAATCAATAAAGGAAAGATGAACGAAAAATTTAAGTATAGATGTTTTAATTTTTCTAACATGATTTAACGCGATAATGATTCGTGTTTTTTAATCGATTTTCCTAAAATGAAGAAATCAAATATACCTTTTAAATAGCCTAATCCGTAGCTTATATGTAAAATAAAAAATGTGTAACCAATTCCAAATATAGTTGCCAACGATCCAAATTTATTTTGAAAAGCGGCTAAAAACGCTAAAATAAAATATAGCGCCATAAAGCCAGCTAGCGCTAAAAATAAGTAAATTGAGATTACACTACTTATTAGCCATAAAAACAAGTATAACACAAAAAAAAGTGGAATCAACTGCCTGATAGTCGTAATTGTTTTATGTTTTTTATTGACAAACACTTTCCAATAACCATATTGGTAATATTGCTTAAATAGTTTTTGAAAAGATGCTCTTACAAAATAGTTGCATTTAATACTATGGTTTAAATAAATTTTAAAACCAGCATGTGTTATTCTAAAATTAAATTCGTCATCTTGATTTCTAATAAGCTCTTCATCAAATAATCCTACTATATCAAATATTTCTTTTTTATAGGCGCCAAAAGCAACGGTGTCAACAAAGCCACTCTTATTACCTGTTCTAAAATGCGCATTACCAACACCAAAAGAAGAGGACATAGCCGCGCCAATTATTTGGGATGTTGAGTTTTCATATACATTTTCTAATATCCCACCAACACACATAATTTTATCGTCCATATCAAAAGACAAAACACTATTAACTACAAAATTCACATCCAATTCTGAATGAGCTCCAAGTATAATAATGATATCCGCTTTTGAATTAAGGATGCCTAAATTTAAGGCGTAGGGAGTTGTTTTTTTTTCATTAAACAGTAACGAAAATTGCGAATTTAATTTAATAAAATCATTTATAATTTCTGTTGTTCCATCATTACTTCCGCCATCGCAAATAAACGTAGTAATTAAATGAGATGGATAGCTCTGCTGTTGAATAGAATTGAGACAACGACATATATAATTTTTCTCATTTAAACAAGGTATAATTATAGAAATTGTTTTCAAGTGCTTCTTTATATTCAGTTTAAATCGTTCGTGTGTTTAAAATTAACAAATTCCTTCTATTTTTTAAGTAATTTAATTAACCAAGGTAACTTGTTAATTTTCAAAAAACTATAAGGTAATGGCAAGGCACCAAAACCCTTATAAAAATTTGCCAAACTTTCCTTAGAGCCACCACCAAAATCAAATACATAGCATTTATGCTCGAAAAACTGAATAGCAGAGCTGTTTAACAAATGCATACTCCCTAAACTAACTTCTTTATCAAAATTAATTCCTTTTAAATAAACCGTGTGTTTTCCGTTTGATATAAAATGTGCAATAGCTTGCAAATTATTTTTTTCGTCGATGACTTTAAATGAGTATAAATTTTTATTAGCTATAGATGCTTTTAATAACTCATTAAATAAATGAATAGATTGTTTTGATAGATGCAAACCCTTATATAGAAATGGATTAAGGTGTTTTTCAGAAAGTGATAACACTTCGTTGTCGGGAATTTGCACGAACGATAATTTGTGCTCAAGTGCTTTTGAAATATTACGTTTTGTATTTTGATTAAACTTATAACCAGTTTTATAATCTATGATAAAGGTTGTTTTAGATTTATGAAATTTAGTTTGCAACTGGTTCGATGCATTTAATTCTATCTCAATTAATTTGTAATGCTCGTTGATATAATCAAAAAACAATTGTACTATTTCAAGGGTTATCTTTCCATAAACGCCTAATTGTGGGGTAAATGGAGGTTGATGCAAATAAGTAATTCCTAATTTTGTATTGTATGTTAAAGGGAAAACAGACTCATAATCGCCAATGATTAATGCCTCCCATTGCGGACAAGTTGCATTTAAATAAAAAGATTGCGAAAATACTAAAGGATAAACAGATGACAAAATAGTGTTATCCCATTTTTCAAAATCAATTTCGTGGTGTTTAATATGTTTGATCCGATTCATTAACTTGTTATAGTAGAAAATATATGTCCCTTTGTTAAAGCCTCACTAATAAAAGCATCCAGAGCATCAAATGAGTATGGCGCTAAAGATTTTGGGTGGCTCAAAACCATCATTCTTTTACGTTGTTGCTTTTCGCAACGACTTAAAATAGAAAACAACCGAGAGGCAAAAAAACCATCCGCACAGGCAAAATGATTTGTACCTGAATAAAAATGTTTATAGATGCGGTTCTTATCTACCAGCCAATTACCGTCACCTACGGGCTTATAAATAGCTGGATTCGATTTCATTTTAAAATATAAATTCCAATAAAATAATGGCGGAATACGATCTGTTGTGATGGGTATTTCGGTAAATAAACCATTAAGGCTCTCAATGCAAGGATCATTATCAAATCGCCATTCATCTTTAGTAGGCGCAGAAGTAAAATCATAACTATGAGCGCAAGAGCTATGCAAACCATTATGATAAATGGTGCTATCTACTAAAATATTATTTTTTATCAATGCTTTTTTAATGGGCTGAAATGGTTGTATGCACCAACCACCTGCGCGGTATGATTTACAAGGTGTTTGAGTAATATCACTAATAGCTAGATGGTATTTTGTAACGATACTATCGATTTCATTAGCTGTAAAATCTGCTAACTTATAACGCGTTGTATTTATATTCCAAGTATTATCCTTAAAAAAAGAATCTTCCCAATGAGGATGAATATGCAATGCAATTTCATGTCCACCTGCTTTTAATTCTAGTATTTGTAGCGCTATTCTATCGTAATCGGATTTACATTGAGTAATATGACTATGATTTTTGAGTTGCCATAAATATCCAGCATCTACAAAAAAAATAAAAGGCACTTGGTGTTTTTTAGACAAATCCATTAAACGTTGAGTCGGCTTTGATATGCACTTATCAATACTTCCAGAAGAAGTACCAAAAAATAATTCGTAATCAAAGCTTAAATGAATTTGCATAATTTAATTTTTTCCTTGTGGTGTATAAAGTGAAATTCCTTTTAATATATAATTTTCAATCATCCACTTGTGTAATTTATCAGCCTCTATACAATAACAATTTGCCAACCCAATTTTAAACGACGTCATAAAGCCATCATTTGTAAAGGGTTTGATGAAATCATTACATTTTCTTTTTTTAGAAAAAAACGGGTTATGAACTTTTGTTTTCATAACTAACGTTTTCCCACTCTCGTCAATTAATTGAGTATTCAATATTGTTTGATGATAAACCGGATATTCAAAATCGGGAACAGCATCCTCTAACGTATGAAAGTTAGTCAAACTATTCAAATCAACTCCCATTAATATAATTTTTGCTTTTAGCTCACATAGTCTGTAAAATGGGCTATTTTCATTATAAGGCGTTAATTGATTAAAATGATCTTTAGTTAAATAATCTGCTTGTTTACCCAGTGCACAGACAGAGTCTGTGGGGTGTAAGCTTCGTTTCACCTGTTTCATTTTTCGAAAAACCTCTGTAATAACACCCATTTTGGAAGGCGTATTCACTATATCAAAAACGGGATTCGTCATTAAATAATCGTAATTAAAACCAATAGCCGGAAAAGCAGGCATAACTAATGTTCCTTCATCGCCAATAAAACTTAATATAGAATCAATTATTGTTTGCGCTCCACCTTCCACATAACCCATTTTGCTTAGACTTGAATGTAGCATAACCACTTCGCCACTTTTTAAACCAACCTTTTTTAATTGTTCAATAATCTGACTTTGAGTAACAACATAAGTAGTGTTAGCAAGCATTTTGAGTTGTTTTTGCTTACGTCTTTTTTTTTGATTTTTATAAAAATCAATGAATTGTTGTGGTAATATTTTTCGAATAAATTGGCGCACTAATAATTTTTAAAACAATGTATGACTATCAATTCTTATTAAGTGATTCGTATATTTTATTCATTTTAGCCATATTGATTTGCCAAGTCCCTTTCTCTGTTATCAATCTATCACTTTCTTGAATTGCTTTATCAATAATAAAATCATAATTTTTGTAGACATCAAGCAAGCACTCTGCTAACCCATCAACATCGTTAATCGTCACAAATCGACCATTTACATGATCTGTAATCCATTGTCTGTTTGCCAAAATATCAGTAACAACAGGATATGCACCGCAGGCCATTGCCTCTATTAAAGACAAACTATTACCATCAGACAATGATACGGTAACAAATACATGAGCATGACTTAAAAGCGAAACTACTTCGCCTTGAGGCACCTTGCCATAGAAACGCACAACATCGTCAATTTGCAACTCTTTAGATAATTGAATCAGATTTTCTTTTAATGATCCATCTCCAATAATTTTAACTTTTAAATGAGGTATTTTCCCTTTAATAATAGCAATTGAACGAAGAAAGTTTGGAATATTATATACGGGTTCAAAATTCCTAGTACTACAAATTACAAAATCAGTTGTAGATATAGAGCGATTATTTTTATTAAAAATATCGGTATTAATACCAAACATGACATCTTCTATTTTTTCATTTTTACTCCCTAACTCTAACATGCTTTCTTTCATGTGAGGAGCCATAGATGTAATTATATCTGCTGATTTAAAAACATATTTTAAAATAAATCTATAAATAGCTGATTGTTTAGGACTGATTAATACATCGGATCCCAAGGGCGTAACAATGTATGGATGAAAACGGGATAGCGCTCCTAATAAGCCATAACTAGTAGCATACATAGCATGAAGAACTTGAGGATTTATTAACTTTATAATTTGTTTAACTTTTAAATACTTTAAAACAACTTTCCAATTTCCTCCAGACACAGCAATATCAACTCCATCTACAAAATGAACGTGTACATTTAAAATTTTGACATTTTTAAATGTAATCAAATGAACTTCATGTCCATATTCATGAAACTGTTGGCACCACCTAACCGTGTGAATACTTTCGCCATCTGCCAATAAACAAATCTTCATATAAAGTTTATTTTCGTTTCCAAGATTTATATAAAACCTTATATAAATAAAGTCTAATAATCAATTCTATTTTTAATGATTTTCTTAATTGAGAATTATAAAAATAGCTAATTCCTTTTATTGAACCAAGATAATTTACACATACTCTTAACCACCTTTCGTAAACAATGGCATTAAAGTGACTTGCATTCGAATTCCTTTTAAAATAAGCATTAGAAAGCTTTTGTAACCATGGCTCTACTTGCTGAAATTCTGATTCATCAGCGGGATTGAGTCCATCGGATATCAAATTATGAATATGCATTTCACTATCTGTATATTGAATAGATAATTCTTTTAATGAAACGCTTCTGATTTTAGTAACGGTGTTTAGCCTTTCTTTTGCTTTGATAGGATTACCTGTAATTTGATTAGAATGCATTCGATAATAAATCAAACTTTCTTTCAAATTTCTTAGTTGAGATACCTTTGAAAGCTGTAACCAAAAATAATAATCTTCAGAATATAAATAACCGGATTCATATTTAATATGATACATGTCTAAAACTTGTTTTCTTATAATAGCTGTTGGATGGGCCAAAGGGCAATTAAAAATCAAGAATGCTTTTATTTCATCAGAACTCATTGGTAAGTCAATTTCGAAATGCTTATCTTCTTTTAATTGAAAATAATGGCTTCCGCTGGCTCCTACTTCAGGATGAGCATCCATAAAATTGACTTGTACTTCAATCCTATTTGGCAAACATATATCGTCACTATCCATTCGGATGATGTAATCTGAATGAATAAGACTAATGCCTTTATTCAACGAATTGATTAGTCCTAAATTTTGATTATTATTTATTAATTTAATTTTAGGATCTGTATAAGATTGAACAATAGCAAAGGAATTATCTGTCGATCCATCATTGATTATTAATAAATCAAAATCGGTATACGTTTGATTTAAGACGGAATCAATTGCTTCTTTAAGGTACTGTTCGCCATTAAAAACAGACATTAATACCGTAACTCGCTTATGATTTATAGTTGAATCCATTCTTTGGGTAATAAGTCTTTACTGTTTTTTGATGTAATTTTAAACCATTTTTTTGGAGCTATTATAATTTTATTATTATTGGTATTTAACCAAGCGCCCCACCAACTAAACGAACTATTAGCAATGATATTGTGCTTACATAAACTCATTAAATACATATCTTCATAACTTTTATTGCCAACATTGTGAGTTATGTAAACTGTTTTGTAGTTTGTTTTAACGTTCTGTTCAAACCATGTAGGTTCATCAGAAAACACGTAAAGTACTGGTTTATCAAGCTTTTCGCAAACATAAGTTATAGCTGATGTATAATACTCAGGTGTGCATGTTTCGTAATAATCGTTGTTACTTTTTATTGAAATATAGTCGCCACGTCTGACGTGAATACTAACTGATTGAGATGATCTTATATCAACTTCAAGTTCAATCGTTTTTTTTGATAATTTATTTGTCGGTTTTAACTCTTTTAATAACTGATCTCTAATTGGTAAAAAATATTTTTCAGATTGCCAATATCCATCTATATAGGCATTTTTAGGTGCTTTTAAAGCCTTATCAAAAAAATGAAAGTAAGGTTCTTTGATATATAAATTATTAAAATGAAAAGGTAAATATAATAATAATAAATTTTTGAATTTTTGAATTTTACTATTTTTGAATTTTTCGATTTCATTATCCGATGCAATTGTTGCATGAACAGAAAATAAATCGAGTTGAAATGTTCTTATTGTAAACTCACCTTTTATTGATTTATCTTCTAATGCAGATGTATCTAATTTTAATTCTGTATTATTTTTAATAGATAAATATCTTCCAAAAGTATACTGAAATAGCTGGTTACCAAGTCCTCCATATAATTTTGAGATAATCATTTTAGCTTTGTTTTTAAAGTAAATATAATATCTTTAAACGATGACTTTTTAGTCCAATACACTACTTTTTTTAAAAACGGGAACTGATCTTTTTTATCAAACACATTTTCATAAAAAGAAATAAGCTCTTTATTTATTGTAACAATTATATTTAATTCTTGTAATGAATTAACGTTAAATTTATTAAACAGAATTTGAAAAAACAAGGAGTACTTTTTTAACTTAAGGTGTTGATTAAAAATTTTCGTAAATACAACAACGTGCTCGCGAATCTGTAAACCCTTTTCTGCTATTACTTCTTGAGTCGTTTGCCCTTCTGCCCCATGAATAGTACAAATTAAGGGTTTTGATGAATAAATTATATTATTATTTTGTTTAATAATTCTCATATACCAATCTACATCTACTAACCACTTTAATTGTTCATCAAATAAGATGTTCAACTTATTTCTAATGATAGTAGAGCTTGGTGCACCAATTACATTAGTGATAAATAAATCATTAGGATTATTTTTAATA